>NZ_VRUV01000399.1:0-4237 GCF_008039455.1 Methylobacterium sp. WL116 | reverse complement strand
CGCGCAGGCGCGTCGCGCGCCGGCGCTCGCCCTGCTGCTCGCGCTCACGGCCTGCGCCGGCGAGCAGACCGGGGCGGTGCTGGTTCCGGCCGTCGTCTCCGTGCCGCCGGAGGCGCCGCGCACCACCGGCCGTCCCGCCAACGTCACGGATGCCGACCACGCCAAGCTCGTCGCCTCCTTCGGCGGGGAATACCGGTCGCCGGCCACCCTGCGCCTGCTCACCGAGGTGACCGACCGGCTGGTCAGGGCGAGCGACCGGCCCGACCAAACCTACGCGGTGACGCTGCTCGATTCGCCCGTGGTCAACGCCTTCGCCCTGCCGAGCGGCCGCCTCTACGTCACCCGCGGCCTCGTCGCGCTGGCGAGCGACACCTCGGAGATCGCGGCCGTGCTCGCCCACGAGATCGCGCACGTCACGCTGAGCCACGCCACCGCCCGGACCGAGCTCGAGCTGCGCTCGCAGCTCGTCAGCCGCGTGGTCGCCGACGTGCTGAACGATCCGGCCACCGGCGCCCAGCTCCAGAGTCAGTCGCGCTTCGCGCTCGCGCGCTTCTCCCGCGAGCAGGAGCTCGAAGCCGATGCGGCCGGCGTGCGCACCCTGGCGAAGGCCGGCTACGACCCCTACGGCGCCGGCCGCTTCCTCACCGCGCTGAACCGGACCCTGGCGCTGAAGGCCGGCGGCGGCACCGCGGCCGAGCCGGACATGCTCGCGACTCATCCGGGCACGGCCGAGCGCATCGGGCTCGTCACTCGTGCCGCGCGGCGCACCGGGGCCCCGGGCGTCGGCACCGACGACCGCGCAGCCTACCTCGCGGCGATCGACGGGCTGGCCTACGGCGACAACCCCGGCGAGGGCGCGGTGCGCGGGCACCGCTTCGTGCATCCGAGCCTCGGCATCGCCTTCGAGGTGCCGGAGGGCTTCTCGATCGAGAACACCCGCAACGCGGTGCTGGGCACCACCAACGAGGGCAGCCGGCGCCTGCTGTTCGACCAGGTCGAGGCCAAGGACGGCCAGACCCTCGACGCGATCCTCAAGGCGACGTGGAACGACGCGATCGACCCGGCCTCGATCGAGGTCCAGCCGATCGCCGACCATCCGGCGGCGACCGCCCTGTCCCGCGGCAAGGACTGGACCTTCCGGCTCGCCGCGATCCGCGTCGGCGACGCCACCTTCCGCCTGATCATGGCGGCCAAGGGCGCGACCGACCCCGACCCGGCCTTCCGCCGCTGGATCGCGAGCCTGGCCTCGGTCTCGCCGGCCGAGACCGCCTCGCTCAAGCCGCTGCGCCTGCAGATCGTCGTCGCCGCCTCGTCGAACGCCGAGGACCTCGCCCGGCGGATGGCGGTGCCGGACCGCGCGCTGGATCGGTTCCTGGTGCTCAACGGTCTGGAGCGCGGCGTGCCGCTGAAGACGGGGCAGAGCTACAAGGTGGTGGTGGAGTAAGCGGGCCCACCGCCCTCCGGCGCGCGCCGGCCTTGCCACCGGTGCCGCGTTCGCGCGATGCCCGACCCGGCCGACACGCAGGATGCGCACCCGATGATCCGCTTCTACTATAACCTCGCGCCGAACCCGATGAAGGTGGCGTTGTGCCTCGAGGAGACCGGGCTCGCCTACGAGCCGATCCCGGTGGACACGCGCAGGGGCGAGCAGTTCGCCGAGACCTATGCCGCGATCAACCCGAACGCCAAGGTGCCGGCGATCGTCGACGGCGACGCCACGGTGTTCGATTCGAACGCGATCCTCCTGCATCTGGCCGAGAAGGCCGGGGCCTTCCTGCCCCACGGCGAGGCGGCCCGCGGCCAGATGCTGTCCTGGCTGATGTTCGTGGCCACCGGGATCGGGCCGTTCTCCGGCCAGTGCGTGCATTTCCGCCACTTCGCGCCGGAGGCCGAGCGGACGGGATACGCCGCCGAGCGCTACGTGTTCGAGGCGCGGCGCCACTGGGGCGTGCTCGACGCCCACCTCGCCGGCCGCAGCTTCGTGCTTGCCGAGTACGGCATCGTCGACATGGCGGTCTGGGGCTGGGCGCGGATGCTGCCCTTCATGCTCGGCGAGGACGCGATCCTCGAATTCCCGAACGTGAAGCGGCTGCTCGACACGGTGAGCGCCCGCCCGGCGGCGCAGCGGGCGGAAAGCCTCAAGGGCCGGCACGCGTTCAAGGCCGAGGTGGACGACGACGCCCGGCGCTTCCTGTTCCGGTCGATGAAGGTCGGCTGAGTTCAGGCGGCGATCGAAACGCCGACCTCCACTTTCCCTCCCCCCCCCTGCGGGGGAGGGTGGGCCTCGCGTCAGCGAAGGTCGGGAGAGGGGAGCGACGTCTCCGGAACTGTCGCTCCCCTGTGCCGACCCGCTGCGCGGGCCACCCTCCCCCGCAGAGGGGGGAGGGCAGGGGGACGTCTGCCTCAGGCCGCGGCGAGCGCGCCCATCGACATCGATTCCTTCTTCATCAGCTCGCGATAGAACCCGTCGAGATGGGTCAGCTTGTCCGGCGAGCCGTCCTGAATGATGCGGCCGCCCTCCAGGACCACGATCCGGTCGAAGTCCTTGAGGGTCGAGAGCCGGTGGGCGATGGCGATGACCGTGCGGCCCTTCATCAGGTTGGCGAGCGCGTGGCGGATCGCCTCCTCCGACTCGGCGTCCAGCGCCGAGGTCGCCTCGTCGAGGAGCAGGATCGGCGAATCCTTGAGGATCGCGCGGGCGATGGCGATGCGCTGGCGCTGGCCGCCCGAGAGCTTGACCCCGCGGTCGCCGACGATGGTGTCGAATCCTTCCGGCAGGGCGTTGATGAAGTCGGTGCAGTGCGCCGCGTCGGCCGCCTTCCACACGTCCTCGTCGGAGGCCTCCGGCCGGCCGTAGCGGATGTTCTCGCGCAGGGTGCGGTGGAACATCGACACGTCCTGCGGCACGACCGTGATCGCCTCGCGCAGGGATTCCTGCGTCACCCGGTCGATGTCCTGACCGTTGATCAGGATCTTGCCGCCCTTGGACTCGTAGAAGCGCTGGATCAGCGAGAACAGGGTCGACTTGCCGCCGCCCGACTTGCCGACGAGGCCGACGCGCTGGCCGGGCTCGAGCACGAGGTCGAAGTCGGTGAAGACCGAGCGCCCGTCCGGGTAGGCGAAGGCGACGTGCTGGAACTCGATGCGCGCGCCGGTGCCCGAGAGCGGCACCGCCTCGGGGTGGTCGATCAGGTCGTGCGGCTGCAGCAGGGTGTGCAGCGCCTCCGAGAGGCGGGCGGTGTGCTGGGTCGCGTCGACGAGCGCCACGGCGAGGTCGCGGGTGGCGGCGAGGATGCGGATGCCCAGCGTGCAGACCAGCACCACCTGGCCGTTGGTCGCCTGCCCCGCCTCCCACATGGTGATCGCCCAGTAGAGTAGGCCGAGCACCGCGAGCACGGTGAGGATCGCGTGCACGATGCGGAGCTTCTCGAGGTAGAGCAGCGAGGAGCGCCGCGCGCGCATCTCCTGGGCGATCGTGCCCTCGAAGCGCACGCCTTCGCGCTTGAACGCCGAGAAGGCGCGCACCAACGGCATGTTGCCGACGAGGTCCACCATCTCGCCGTCGACGCTCGCGGCCTTCGAGGCGAAGTCGTGGTGCAGCGGCTTGCCGGCCGCCGCCATCTTGAACATCAGCACCACCACGGCGGCGAAGATGCCGGCCAGCACCAAGGCCATCGTGACGTTGACGCTGCCGATGTAGAGGATCGAGCCGAAGGCCGCGACGCAGGGCGGCATCACGTTGAACACGAACATGTTCTCGACCGTGAAGATCGCGTTCGAGGTCGCGGTGATGCGCGAGGCCAGCGTGCCCGGCTGCCGGTCGGCGAAGAAGCTCGGGGAGTGCCCGGTCATGTGCCGGAACAGGTCGCGGCGGATGTCGCCGGTGACGCCGACGAAGGTGAAGGAGCCGACGAGCGAGGCCACGCGCCAGAGCATGTTGTCGGCGGCGATGAAGGCGATGAGGACCGCGAGCGCCCCCCAAACGAGGTTCGCCTGCGGCCCCTTGCTCAGCGCGTCGACCACGCCCTTCAGCGCGTAGTCGGTCGAGACCGAGAAGCCGACGGCGCCGAGCACCGCGATCAGGATCACCGCATGCGGCAACGCCCGGCGCCGCAGGTAGCGGCCCACGAAGGCGAAGGGCCGGTCGGCGTATTGGCAGAGGTCTTCCATCGCGATGAGCATCTCGATTTCAGGCGACGCGGAGGGCCGGCAAGCCGCTGCACCACGACTTCGCCTC
>NZ_VRUV01000398.1:0-4241 GCF_008039455.1 Methylobacterium sp. WL116 | reverse complement strand
GGGCTACGACTTCCGCGTCGGGCCCGCCGGCGGGCGGCTCTCGGGCGGCGAGCGCCAGCGCATCTCGCTCGCCCGCGCCTTCCTCAAGGACGCGCCGATCCTGCTCCTCGACGAGGCGACCTCGGCCCTCGACTCGGAATCCGAGCGCCTGGTGCAGGACGCGCTGACCCGGCTGATGAAGGGCCGCACCACCCTGGTCATCGCCCACCGGCTCTCGACCGTGCGCGAGGCCGACCTGATCGTGGTGATGGAGGCCGGCCGCGTCGTCGAGACCGGGCGGCACGAAGCCCTGATCGCCCAGGGCGGCGCCTATGCCCGCCTGCACCGGATGCAGCTTTCGGACGACCCGGCACCGGCGCCGGTGTCGTGAGCCGAATCGGGTCTCGCGCGTAATCCCCGCGTCACGGGACGGGAACGGGCGATGACGGGCGAGACCTTCGGACGGACGGCGGACGGGGAGACGGTGACGCGCTTCACCCTGGTGCGCGGGCCGCTGCGCGTGCAGGTGCTCGATTACGGCGGGATCGTCACCGCGATCGAGACGCCGGATCGCGGGGGGCGCGTCGGCAGCGTCGTGCTCGGCCTCGATACGGTGGCGGGCTACGAGACCAAAAGCCCGCATTTCGGCGGCCTGATCGGGCGCTTCGCCAACCGCATCGCCAAGGGGCGCTTCACGGTCGACGGCCACGCCTACGCCCTGCCGATCAACGAGCCGCCGAACGCGATGCATGGCGGGCCGCGCGGCTTCGACCGGCGGATGTGGCGCGTCGAGTCGGTCGATGACGCGCACCTGACGCTCGCGCGCCGCTCGCCCGACGGCGAGGAGGGATTTCCGGGCAACCTCGACGTCGCGGTGACCTACGGCCTGCCCGAGGACGGGACGCTGCGGATCGACTACCGCGCGCATACCGATCGCCCGACCGTGCTCAACCTGACGAACCACGGCTACTTCAACCTGGCGGGCGAAGGCGCCGGCGACGTCATGGGTCACGTCGTCACGATCCCGGCCGACGCGGTGCTGGAGACCGACGCGACGCAGGTGCCCACCGGCACGCTGCGGCCGGTGGCCGGCACGGCGTTCGACTTCCGCACCGGCATGGCGCTCGGCCGGCGCATCCGCGACGGCAATCCGCAGCTCGCGTTCGCCAAGGGCTACGACCACTGCTTCGTCCTTCGCGATGCGGACGGACGGCTGCGGCCGGCGGCGACCTGCATCGAGCCGGGGAGCGGGCGCCGCCTCGACGTGGCGACGACGCTGCCGGGCCTGCAGCTCTACACCGGCAACAACCTCGACGGGACGCTGATCGGCCCGAGCGGCCGGATCTACCGCTCGGGCGACGCGGTCTGCTTCGAGACGCAGGCCTTCCCCGACGCCCCGAACCACCCCGGCTTCCCGCCGGCGGTGCTGCGGCCCGGCGAGCATTTCGCGTCGGCGACGACCTACCGGCTCTCGCTCGCCTGATCGGCGTCCGCCCGCGCCGCCCGGCGTGCGGCGACCGCGTCGGCGAGCAGGCACAGGATCTCGAAGGCGAGCTGGCCGCCGGTGAGCGCGGTGAGCCCCGACGGGTCGAGGGGCGGCGCCACCTCCACGAGGTCGGCGCCGACGAGATCGAGGCCGCGCAGGCTGCGCAGCAGGGCCAGTGCCTCGCGGGTGGTCAGCCCGCCGATCTCCGGCGTGCCGGTGCCGGGCGCATAGGCCGGGTCGAGGCTGTCAATGTCGAAGCTGAGATAGGTCGGGCCGCGGCCGGCGATGGCGCGGGCCTCGGCCGCGACCTCCGGCATGCCGCGGCCGGCGGCCTCCTCCATGGTGATGACGCGGATGCCCCGGGCGCAGGCCCAGTCGCGCTCGTCCGCCGCATCCATGCTGCCGCGGATGCCGATCTGCACGCAGCGCCGCGGATCGAGCACGCCGTCCTCCACCGCGCGGCGGAACGGGGTTCCGTGGGTGAGCCGGGTGCCGCCGTACTGCGCGTCGTCGGTGTCGCTGTGGGCGTCGATGTGCACGAGGCCGAGCGGCCGGTCGCGCCCGAGCGCCCGGAGGATCGGATAGCTGATCAGGTGGTCGCCGCCGACGCCGAGCGGCACGATGCCGGCCGCTCTGAGTCCGCCCATGAACGCCTCGATCCGCCGGCAGGTCTCGCCGGCGTCGATCGGGTTCACCGGCACGTCGCCGAGGTCGGCGCAGGCCGCCAGCGCGTAGGGCGCGAGCCCGCTGGCATGGTTGATCGCCCGCGTGCCGGTCGAGGCCTCGCGCACGCCGCGCGGGCCGAGGCGGGTGCCCGGCCGGTTCGTGGTCGCCCCGTCGAACGGGATGCCGACGAGGCCAATCTCGACGCCCTCGGCGCCTCGCGGATCGCGGCAGGGCAGCCGCATGAAGCTCGCCACGCCGGCAAAGCGCGGCGTCTCCATGCCGGAGGCCGGACGGAACGCCGCGATGCGAGCCGCATCCGCCTCGCTCACCCTGTGCACCACGCTGGTCCCTCCCCGGATCGACCGGTATCATCCCGGGCCGGCCCGGCGCGATCAAGCCGGATGCGCCGATCCGCGTTGACGACGCGGCGTCCCGTGGCTATAGAGCCGGCTCTGCCGAGGGCCCGTGCGGTTGCACGCGTCGTCGGCTTCGCCATTCGCCACACCCAGCGCAGACCGATCCGAGGCTCCCCGAGCTCGAAGGTCCCCGCCCTTTGATACGAGGATGCCCATGGCCAACACCGTGTCGGCCAAGAAAATGACCCGCAAGATCGCCAAGCGCACGGCGATCAACCGCTCGCGCCGCTCCCGGATGCGTACCTTCGTCCGCAAGGTCGAGGAGGCCATCGCCGCGGGGGTGCAGTCCGACGCCCTCAGCGCGCTCCGCGCCGCCGAGCCGGAGATCATGCGGGCCGCCCAGAGCGGCATCGTTCATAAGAACAATGCCTCTCGCAAGGTTTCGCGCCTCGCCGCCCGCGTGAAGGCCCTGGCCGCCGCCGCCTGAGCGCGGCCGCCGTCGGCACTGCCCACGCGCCATCAGGTCCCGATACGAAAAAGCCCGGCCTTCGCGCCGGGCTTTTTCGTGTGCCCGAGCCATCGCGGCCATGTCCTCATTCTTCGGGACGGCGAGCGCGCTCGACGCGAGGCGCGTACCCTCCGCGATCGCCCTCCCCTGAGGCGGGCTGCTGCATCTTGCGCATGATGGCAGCCGGTGAGCCTTCGAAGGCCCGCACGGCCCCCTCCCCCGTCCGGGAGAGGGTCGGGGTCGGGGTGAGACCTGCCCGGAAGGACCTGTCCCCTCACCCTGTCCCCTCACCCTGCCCCCTTGACCCTGTCCCCCTGCCGAACGGGAGAGGGCACCGGCGCCGCGCCGGCACGACGCCGTCGTTCAGTCGCCGTCGCGGGGTCGAGCAACGCGGAGATCCGGGCGCCAGCCTGGGCGATGCGGACCGATCGTTGCCCGCGACACCGCCGTCGAGACGCGCTCCGGGAGCGCCTGAGGGCGCGGTCGATGTTCGCGCCTTGTCCGCGCTTGGCGCGTGACGAAGCGTTAACCCATTTTCAAAAATCCATTTCGTTGCGGAGTCTTCGGGGCGGGTGTAGCTTAACAAAACCTCACCACGCCCCAGCAAACCCACAGCATCTCCGCCACCAAGCCGAATCATGCGTCGAATCAAAGCCGTATCGTGCGTCGCTTCGACTCCGCTCGACTCGCCGAAGTGGCGGTCAAGGCTTTCCCCGCAAGTCCCACTGTTAAAACTACCGTAGGCAATTGTTGATAGGCTCTTCAAATCGACCAGTAGCGTCGTCGGACGGGTTGACTCCCTCCGATTTTTGCGCCCCGCCCGTGTTCACGGGGTGTTCCAGTGTGCGTGCGTACGCCCCGTCGGCGGGTCTCCCGTCCTCGGTGCGAGGAGAGTGTCAGTGATGCATGTCGACGAGAGCGTGTCGGGCGGCGGCGGAAGCGGCGGAGGAAACGGGTCCACGGAGGCCGCCGCAGCCTGGGGACGGGTGAAGCGCCGCCTGCGGGCCGAGCTCGGCGAGGACGTGTTCGCGAGCTGGTTCGCCCGCCTGGAGCTGGATTGCGTCGTCGGCGGCACCGCCCGCCTCACCGTGCCGACCCGGTTCCTGAAGAGCTGGATCGAGTCGCACTACCTCGACCGGGTGCTGAACACCTTTAAGGCCGAGGTCGAGGAGGTCGGCCGCATCGAGGTCGGCGTGCGCGGCACCACCGCCCCCGTCCGCCCGGTGGCGCCCGGCGCCCCGAAGCC
>NZ_VRUV01000397.1:0-4245 GCF_008039455.1 Methylobacterium sp. WL116 | reverse complement strand
GGCACGATGCGGCTGGAGGCTCGGCCGCCGTGACGCCGACGGGTCCGGCCCGGTCTGCGAGACGGCGATCCGCGAGCAGGATGGCGGCGCGCCGTGCCCGTCCGCGCGACCGCATCCACCGCGCTATGCAATCCAAGGATGAAGGTCCGGACGCCGCCGAAAGTCCGGCCGCCGGCGCGGGCCGGGCTCGCCGTCGCGCGGTTGCGATGCGCGGCTATCGGTCCGTCGCCAGGAACAAGGGCGCCGCTCGGCGGTAGCACCAACACGTCCCGGCGCTCCGGCGATAAGGATCCCAACCCATGTTCATGCGCATCGACAAGCTGCAGGCCGAGCTTCCGCAGCCGAAGCGACCCGATCCGAACGCCGCTGCGGCCCTGCAGGAGCTGCTCGGCGGCAAGTACGGCGAGATGTCCACCCTCGGGAACTACATGTTCCAGAGTTTCAATTTCCGCAACAAGTCCAAGCTGCGTCCGTTCTACAGCCTGGTCTCCAGCATCTTCGCCGAGGAGCTCGGCCACGTCGAGCTGGTCTCGACCGGCGTCTCGATGCTGAACAACGGCCCCGGCGACGACACCAAGGACGTCGACATCTCCAAGGCGCCCTTCGAGGACATGAAGGACATCCGGCTCGCCGGCAGCTTCCTATCGAACGGCGGCGGCGCGATGCCGATGAACTCGAACGCCGCGTCCTGGAACATGGACATGGTGACGACGACCGGTAATCTGATCATCGACCTGCTGCACAACTTCCACCTCGAATGCGGCGCCCGCCTGCACAAGCTGCGCGTCTACGAGACCCTGACGGACCCGACCGGTCGCGAGGTCTGCGGCTACCTGCTGGTGCGCGGCTCGGTCCACGCCCACGCCTACGCGCTGGCCTTGAAGAAGCTCACCGGCGTCGAGATCGAGAAGATGCTGCCGACGCCCAACATCGTCCTCGACAAGATCCCCGAGTGCCAGAAGTACCTGCAGGAGGGGAGCCACCGCCGCCTCTACACCTTCAGCCCGAACGACTACGCGGAAGCCGCCGGCGTCTGGTCGAACGACGAGGTCGCGCTGCCGGGTGATCCGCCCGGCCAGCTCGAGATCGTCGACGGCCACCCCGAGGGCGGCAAGATCCCGGAGCTCGACGGCAATTACGGTGCCTTCGCCCCCGACTACGCGCCCGAGGAGATCTTCGAGATCGCGAGCAAGCTCTACAAGAAGAGCCGCTGATCCGAGGTCGAACGACGAGGCCGGCGCTCCCGCGAGGGGCGCCGGCCTTTCTGTTTGCGGCCCTGGCAATGGATGCGCCGGCGCGCGCCCGGCGTTCGCTCAGGCGGCCAAAGCCGGTTTGGCGTGGCGCGCGTAGAGGAATTCCAGCACCTCCGCCCGGCAATGGACGTAGTCCTTGTCCTCGACCAGCTCGAGCCGACGGCGCGGGCGCGGCATCGGCACGGTCAGCACCTCGCCGATGGTGGCCGACGGGCCGTTGGTCATCATCACGATGCGGTCGGACAGGAGCACCGCCTCGTCCACGTCGTGGGTGATCATGATCACCGTGTTCCGCAGGCGCACCTGGATCTCCATGAGCTGATCCTGGAGATGGGCGCGGGTCAGCGCGTCGAGGGCGCCGAACGGCTCGTCCATCAGCAGCACCGTCGGCTCTATGGCGAGCGCCCGGGCGATGCCGACGCGCTGCTTCATGCCGCCGGAGATCTCGGACGGCCGCTTGTCGGCGGCGTGCACCATGTTCACCAGGGCGAGGTTGTGCTCGATCCAGGCCTTGCGCTCCGCCTTCGACTTCGTCCTGGCGAGCACCTTGTCGACGGCGAGCGCCACGTTCTCGCGCACCGTGAGCCAAGGCAGCAGCGAATGGTTCTGGAACACCACCGCCCGCTCGGGCCCGGGCGACGACACCTCCTTGCCGTCGAGCAGAGTGACGCCAGTCGAGCTCTTCAGAAGCCCGGCGACGATGTTGAGCACCGTCGACTTGCCGCAGCCGGAATGGCCGATGATCGAGACGAACTCGCCCTTGGCGACCTTGAGGTTCACGTCGCGCAGCACCTCGGTGGTGATGCCGCCGCGGGTGAAGCTGATGCCGACCTGCGAGAGGTCGAGATGGGATGGGTTGGCCATGGTCCCGGTCCTCAAGCTGCGCTGGTGCCGCGGGTGACGACCTGGCCGACCGCCGCCACCAGCCGGTCGAGGACGAAGCCGATGACGCCGACATAGACCAGCGCCACGATGATCTCGCTGATGTGTGAGGAGTTCCAGGCGTCCCAGATGAAGAAGCCGATGCCGACGCCGCCGATCAGCATCTCGGCGGCGACGATGGCGAGCCAGGACAGCCCGACGCCGATGCGAAGCCCGGTGAAGATGTACGGGGCCGCCGCCGGAAGCATGACCTTCATGAAGAACTCGATCGGGTTCAGGCGGATCACCGCGGCGACGTTGCGGTAGTCCTGCGGGATGTTGCGGATGCCGACCGCGGTGTTGATGATGATCGGCCAGATCGAGGTGATGAAGATCACGAAGATCGCGCTGGGCTGCCCGTCGCGGAAGGCGGCGAGCGACAGCGGCAGCCAGGCCAGCGGCGGGATCGTGCGCAGCACCTGGAAGATCGGGTCGAGGCCGCGCATCGCCCAGTCGGACTGGCCGACCAGCGTGCCGGTCAGGATTCCGACGATCGCCGCCAGCGCGAAGCCGAAGGCGACGCGCTGGAGGCTGGCCGAGATGTGCCAGAACAGGCCCTTGTCGGTGCCGCCGTTGTCGTAGAACGGGTGGGCGATGATGTCCCAGGCCTCCGTCACCACCCGCGAGGGCGGCGGCAGGCCGGCGGTGGGCCGCGAGCACGCGACCTCCCAGAACAGCAGGAAGGCCGCGAGCACCACGAGCGGCGGGATCAGGTTGGCGGCCAGGCCCTTCGCCCGCTTGGCGGTGAGGAAGGGCGTGCGGCTCTTCACGGCGGCGGCATCGCGGGCGGCGGTGCCGAGGGCGGTCTTGTCGGCGATCGTCGAGGTGGCGGCCATCACGAGACCTTCTTGATGCCGAGGCTGGCGAGGTAGGCGGCGGGGTTCTCGGGATCGAAGACCTTCCCGTCGAACATCGTCTCCTTGCCGCGGGACGTGCTGGTCGGGATCGCGGAGACGCCGAGCGTCTTGGCCGCGTCGCGCCAGAGGTCCTCGCGGTTCACCTTGGCGATCAGCGCCTTGGTGTCGGTCTGCGCGTCGAACTTGCCCCAGCGGATGTCCTCGGTGAGGAACCAGGAATCGTGCGACTGGTACGGGTACGAGGCGTTGTCGGCCCAGAACTTCATGGTGTGGGGGCTGTTCTCGACGACGCGGCCGTCGCCGTAATCGAACTTGCCCTTCATCCGGTCGATCACGTCGGTGACCGCGATGTTGATCCACTGGCGCTTGGCGACGATGCCGGCGAGCTCGTCCCGGTTCTCGGGCTTGTCGCACCATTGCTGGGCTTCCAGCACCGCCATCAGGAGCGCCTTGGCGGCGATCGGGTGCTTGTCGACCCAGGCCGCTCGCATGGCGAAGGCCTTCTCCGGATGGTCCTTCCACAACTCGCCGGTGGTGAGCGCGGTGTAGCCGATCCCTTGCGTGATGAGCTGCGCGTTCCACGGCTCGCAGACGCAGAAGCAGTCCATCGTGCCGACCTTCATGTTCGCCACCATCTGGGGCGGCGGCACGACGATGGTCTCGATGTCCTTGTCGGGGTCGATGCCGCCGGCGGCGAGCCAGTAGCGGATCCAGAGGTCGTGGGTGCCGCCCGGGAAGGTCATCGCCGCCTTGACCGGCTTGCCCGAGGCCTTCTTCCGCTCCAGGGCCGCCTTGAAGGGCTTGGCGTCGAGGGCGACCTTGTCGGGCATGTACTCCTTGCCGACGGAGATGCACTGCCCGTTCAAGTTGAGCCGGGCCATGATGTACATCGGCGTCGGCTGGTTGTTCTGCGTCACCCGGCCGGCCGTGATCAGGTAGGGCATCGGCGTCAGGATGTGAGCGCCGTCGATGCCGTTGCCCTCGGAGCCGAGCACGAGATTGTCGCGGGTGGTGCCCCACGACGCCTGCTTCATCACCTCGACGTCGGGCAGGCCGTACTTGGCGAAGATGCCCTTCTCCTTGGCGACGAAGAGCGGGGCGGCGTCGGTCAGCGCGATGAAGCCGAGCTTGGCCCCCTTGACCTCGGGGCCCGCGCCCTGCGCGAAGGCGCCCCCCGGCAGGGCGAGGCGCACGGCGGCGGCGAGCGACAGGGC
>NZ_VRUV01000396.1:0-4259 GCF_008039455.1 Methylobacterium sp. WL116 | reverse complement strand
GCCAGGATCGCGTCGGCGGCCGCGGCCTGATGCGGGCGCGGGACCAGCGTCGCCTGGAAGCGGGGCGCCGGCGCGCCGGCGAGGGCGATGCCGTCGAGGTGCTTATCCACCCCGTCGTGACCGCGCGACGCTGTTCGCACCGGAACCCGTTTGCCTTCGACGGATTTCAGAACATATCATGAACGAGATTCGACCCGGTCGCTCAGGGAGTTGCACCGCCATGGCACGCTACCGTTTCCATTGCACGAACGGCCTGGAATGCGTCGTCGACACGGTCGGCAAGGACATCCGCTTGCCGCACAGGCTGCCCGCCAAGGCGCGTGGTGTCGCCGAAGCCCTGATGGTCACGCTCGACGGGCAGACGGATTGGGCGGAGTGGCAGGTGAGCGTGCACGATCTGAAGGGACGCAAGGTGCTGGCGCTTCCCTTCCGGCCGCCCGGCGAACACCTCCGGCAGGACATCTGAGCTTACGGCATCGCCTCTCGCGCAAGCGGCCTTCGTCGGGCCGGGCGATGGATGCCACCGCGCACGGCGCCGTCGCATGGCGGCGCGAGGCGCGACGAGATCCCGAACGGAGTGACGCCATGACGAGCCTTCCCCAGCTTCCGCCCGAGGCGTTCCTCAAGCGGGACCAGGCGCCGGACGCCCTGTTCTACGCCCAGCCCCGGTTCGTCACCCACATCGACGACGCGGCGATCGCGGCCGTGACGGACCTCTACCGCGCCCTGCTCCCGGCCGGCGGCCACCTCCTCGACCTGATGTCGAGCTGGGTCAGCCACCTGCCTCCGGAGATGGCCTACGCCGCCGTGATCGGGCACGGCCTCAACGGGCGCGAGCTCGCGGCCAATCCCCGCCTGACGGCCTCGTTCGTGCAGGACCTCAACGGCGACCCGGCCCTGCCGCTGGAGGCGGGCAGCATCGACGCCGTCCTCGTCTGCGTCGGGGTGCAGTACCTGCAGGATCCGGTCGCCGTGCTGCGCGAGGCCGCGCGGGTGCTGCGCCCGGACGCACCCGTGATCATCACCTTCTCGAATCGCTGCTTCCCGACCAAGGCCGTGGCGATCTGGCAGGCCCTCGGCGGCGACGACCAGGCGCGGCTGATCGATCTCTATCTCCGCCAGGCCGGCTTCCCGACCGTCGAGACCCGTGTCGTCCTGCCGGAGGGGGCCCCGGGCGATCCGCTGCGCGCCGTGATCGGCCGGACCGCTCCGTAGAGCGCGGCGCGAGGATCGGGCTTCGGTCCCGCCCGCACGCTTCGGCGGCCCGTGCCGGGAGCGGTCGCGACGCCTTCAGACCCTGCGTCGACCGAAGGCTCGCAGGACGGCGGGAACGCCGCCGGCCGACAGGCTCGGAGCGCGTGCGCGCCGCCGATCCGCAGGATCGCAGAAATGCTGATGGCGGGCCTCAACCCGTTGTCGCGGCGGCGTTATCGCGGCCGGACCTCACCTGACGATCGACCACCAGGAAAGCCTGGTGGAGCTGAGCGGGATCGAACCGCTGACCTCCGCAGTGCGATTGCGGCGCTCTCCCATCTGAGCTACAGCCCCGTCCAAGGCGCCGGCCTTTTAGGCTTGCGCCGATCGAACTGTCAATTCCCGATTCCCGCCGCCGTCGCGTCGCCGTTCCGGCGTCCCGCGCGGGCGCACGAGGACACGTGTTTCGCGCATGAATTCCTTGATCTGGCTCTTCGACACCGTCGTCCAGCTCTTCATCTACGTCCTCATCGCCAGCGCGATCCTCAGCTGGCTCGTCGCCTTCAACGTGGTGAACGTACGCAACCCGATCGTCTCGCAGATCGGCGAGGTGCTCTACCGGATCACCGAGCCGGTGCTGCGCCCGATCCGCAACCTGTTGCCGAACCTCGGCGGCGTCGACATCTCGCCGATCATCCTGATCCTGCTGCTGCTGTTCGTGAGCCGCCTGCTGCACGAGTTCGTGCCGGCCGACTCCTACGTCTACGCCCGCTGACGGCCGGTCCCGCGATCCTCAGGATCGTGGGACCCGCGCGCCGGCGGCCGACCCGCCGCACACCGTCCTCGAAACCGTCGCGCCCGGACGCGGAGATCCCCGAGCCCCATGAAGACCAATCCCGGCCGCTTCTTCGAGGATTACCGCCTCGGCGAGACCATCCGCCACGCCACGCCCCGCACGGTCACCACCGGCGACGTCGCGCTCTACACCGCCCTCTACGGCCCGCGCTTCGCGGTGCAGTCGTCGGACGCGTTCGCGCAAGGCATCGGCTACCCGCGCAGCCCGCTCGACGACCTGCTCACCTTCCACGTGGTGTTCGGCAAGACCGTGCCGGACATCTCGCTCAACGCGCTGGCCAACCTCGGCTACGCCGAGGGCGGGTTCCGCCGTCCGGTCTATCCGGGCGAGACCCTGTCCACCGTCTCCGAGGTGATCGGCCTCAAGGAGAGCTCGAACCGTCAGACCGGCGTCGTCTACGTGCGCTCGACCGGCTCGGACGCCAAGGGCGAGACCGTGCTGAGCTATTGCCGCTGGGTGCTGGTGCGCAAGCGCGACCCGCAAGCCGCGATCGCCGAGGAGCACGTGCCGAGCTTCGCCAAGGTGGTCGACCCGGCCGACCTCGCAGGCGCCCTGCCCCCGCTCGACGTCTCGGCCTACGATCTCGACCTCGCCGGCAGCCCGCATCGGTTCTCCGATTACGCGGTCGGCGAGAAGATCGACCACGTCGACGGCATGACCGTCGAGGAGGCCGAGCACCAGATCGCGACGCGCCTCTACCAGAACACGGCCAAAGTGCATTTCGACGCGCTGAGCTGCAAGGAGACCCGCTTCGGCCGGCGCCTGATCTACGGCGGCCACGTGATCTCGCTGGCCCGCGCCCTGAGCTTCAACGGGCTCGCCAACGCCTTCGCCATCGCGGGCATCAACGCCGGCCGGCACGTGGCGCCGCTGTTTGCCGGGGACACGGTCTACGCCTGGAGCGAGGTGCTCGACACGGCCGAGACCGGTCGCGGCGATGTCGGCCTGCTGCGGCTGCGCACGGTCGCCACCAAGAACCAGCCCTGCGCCGCGCATCCCGGCCGCGAGGGCGACGGCTACCACCCGAGCGTCATCCTCGACCTCGACTACTGGGCCTTCATGCCGAAGTGACGGCCCGCCCCGGGCGCGTCCCGCACCGGCTTCAGGCGCTGCGGGAGAAGGCTTTGGCGGGAACGGGCTCGGCGAGGCGACGTCCCAGGAGATCGCCCGGCACCGGCCGGCCGTAGCGGTACCCTTGCGCGTAGCGGCAGCCCATGCCCATCAGCGCCGCCTCCTGCTCCGGCGTCTCGATCCCCTCGGCGATGACGATCAGGTCGAGGCTGCGGCCGATGTCGAGCACCGCCTTCACGATGGTCGCGTCGTGGGCGTCGTGGAGCACGTCGCGGACGAAGCCGCGGTCGATCTTCAGCTTGGTGAGCGGGAAGCTCTTGAGGGTGGAGAGCGAGGCGTAGCCGGTGCCGAAATCGTCGAGCGCGATGCCGACGCCGAGGGCCCGCAGGCGCCGCAGCGGCTCCAGCGTGGCGGGTGCGTCGGCCAGCGCGATCATCTCCGTAACCTCCAGCTCCAGGATCTCCGGCGGCAGCCGGTGCCGCGCCAGGGCCTGGATCACCACCTCGGCCAGGGTGCCGGCGCGGATCTGCGCGTCGAACAGGTTCACCGCCACGCCGATCCGCGGCAGGCCGGCCTTGCGCCACGCGGCCGCCTGGCGGCAGGCCTCGTCGAGGCACCACTGGCCGAAGCGCGTCGCCAGGGTGCTCGCCTCGATCGCCGGCAGGAACTCGGCCGGCGCGAGCAGCCCGCGGGTCGGATGGTTCCAGCGAATCAGGGCCTCGACGCCGCGCAGGCGCCCGGTCGCGAGCTCGATCTGCGGCTGGTAGTGCAGGGCGACCTCGCCGGCGGCGAGGCCGTCGAGGAGCGCATCCTGCAGGTCGCGCCGGGTCTTGGCGGCATCCCGCATCGCGGGGGTGAAGGCGCGGTAGCCGCGCGGGCCCATGTGGCGGGCGCGCTCGAGGGCGAGGTCGGCCGCCGCCATCAGTTCGGCCGCGTCGGCCCCGTCGCGCGGCGCCTGCGCGGCGCCGATCCGCGCGCCGACATGCAGGACGTGGTGGCCGACGGTGACGGGCTCGGCGAGCGCGGCGAACAGGGCTTCGGCGCAGGCTTCGGTGCCGGCCTCGAGATCCGCCTCGCCGGGCGGCTCGGTCGCGGCCAGCAGCACGGCGAGCTCGTCCTCGCCGAGCCGGGCCAGGAG
>NZ_VRUV01000395.1:0-4269 GCF_008039455.1 Methylobacterium sp. WL116 | reverse complement strand
GCGCGGCGCCGAGCGCCTCGGCCGCCTGGCGGAACGCCGGGTCCCCGCCGAAGCCGGAGCCGCAATAGACACAGACCGTCTTCACCGGCGCCATCCGGCCTCCTTCATCGATGCTCGTCGTATCGTGCGTCCCGTTCGGGCCGCTGACAGGTCGTAAACCAGGGCGAAATCGGTGCCAAACGGCTGATCGCGCGGGGAATTCGTTCGCTGCGCGCGCGTTGCGGCTTGGTCTCCCGGACATGTACGGTAATATGGGCGGAACAGTCGACGGTTTTTCGCGCGGGCGTTTTCGAAAGTCTCCACCGCCGGGGATGGGGGTCGCGGCCGGGCTCGACCTCGTCTACGGCGGCGGCGACGTCGGCCTGATGGGCACCGTCGCCCGCGCGGTGCTGGCCGGCGGCGGCCACGTCACCGGCATCATCCCGGACTTCCTGAAGTCGCGCGAGCACATGCTCGACGCGATCCAGGAAACGGTCGTGGTCGGCGACATGCACACCCGCAAGCGCATGATGTTCGAGCGCTCCGACGCCTTCGTCGCCCTGCCCGGCGGCATCGGCACCCTCGAGGAGCTGGTCGAGCAGCTGACCTGGGCCCAGCTCGGCCGGCACCGCAAGCCGATCCTCCTGGTCGAGGTGGCCGGCTTCTGGAAGCCGCTGCTGACCCTGTTCGACCACATGCGCGCCCACGGCTTCATCCGCGACGGGCTCGACCTGAACTACGTCGTCGCCGAGGGCGCCGACGCCGTGGTGCCGATGCTGCAGGCCGAGAACCGCCGCCTGGGCGAGGACCCGGCCGCCGAGCGCTTCGTCACCGAGCGGCTCTGAGCGGCGGGGTCCGGCGCGTTCGCCCTCGGATCCTCGCGGCGCCGGGCCGCCGCTCGCGACGGTGAGGGGCGGCCCATGCGAAACGGTTTCGCCCCCGCCTCCCCTTGCACGGGCGAGAGACCGCGACGCGTGTCCGACGATCCGCTCCTGGCCGTTCAGTAAATTTTGCCGTAATTTTTGAATACAGAATAGCATCGCGCGCGGCCGGCGCCGCTCGTTGAACCTATTCGACGCCGTGCTAGACTGACGGGTGAGTCGATCGGGCACGAACCGCAGCGCGAACGGCCGTGAACCGATCAAAAGTCTGTGTTCGCGCCGTTCGGCGGCGCCTCCGACAACAATCGGAAACGTGTTCGTCCCATCACGGCCCAGTTTTTGCAGACTTTAGGTCGGCATCGACGCGGAGCGCGCCATGGATATCCGGGAGATCGATCGGCACCGACGCCGGCACATGGACGACGGGACGGCGGCTCGTCTTCGCGGCGGGGCGATCGTCGCTTCGGCCGCGTGCGCCCGCCTCGGAGATGCGCGATGACCGCCGCCGGACAGCCCGCCCTCCTCGCCCCGTCGGCCGACGCGTCCGCGCGGCGCCCGGCTTCGGAGCGGTTCGGCCTCGCCTACCGGATCGGCCTGCCGATCGCGCTGTGGGTGCTGTTCGCCAACGGCGCCACCCATTATCGCGACCGCCACATCGTGCCGGCGGCGGGCCTGCGCGAGGCGGTCGAGGCCGAGGTCGCGAGCCGGCTGTGCCCGGGGCTGCGCCTCGACGAGGCGAGCTTCCGGATCCACGCGCAGGCGCACGGGATCAACCATTCCGACCTCTACCAGAAGCGCTCCGCCTGGCTGCGCAAGGACGCCGACGCCCTGGAACGCGAGCTGCGCGCCGACCCGGACACCGGCTGCCGGCACATGCTCGACCTCTACGGCGGCGACGGCACCGCGCCGCACCTGCTGACGCACGGCTGACCCGGCGTCGCGCGCGGCGACGGGATCGCACGCCGCCAGCGCCCCGACGAGCCCCGCCCGACCGTGCCGCCGGCGCGAGCCGACCGCCGCGCAGCGCACCCCCGTGCTCGACGAACCCGCCGGGTTCAGGCCGCTTGAACCTGCGGCGCGTCCTCGGCACCGTGCAGGATGCAGCGTCCCTTGCCCGCGGTCTTGGCGGCGTAGAGGGTCTGGTCGGCGCGCCGCATCAGATCGGCGAGACCGAGCGGGGGTCCCGACGCGGCGGGCCGCTGCCGGGCGACGCCGACGCTGACGCCGATTCCCGCGAACGCGCCTCCGCCGACCTGATAGGGCGCGGTGATCGCCGTGATGATCCGGCCGCCGAGCCGGCGCGCCGCCGCGTCGTCGAGCCCGTCGGCGAGCACGAGGAACTCGTCGCCGCCGAGGCGGCAGGCGGTCGCGTCCGGCCCGATCGCCAGCGCGAGGCGCCGTCCGACCTCGCGCAGCACCGCGTCGCCGGCCGCGTGCCCGAGGCGGTCGTTGACCTGCTTGAACCCGTCGAGGTCGAGGTAGAGCAGCGTCCGGTCCCCGGCCCCGGCCGGGCGCGCATCGAACGCCTCCTCCAGGCCGCGGCGGTTGAGCAGCTCGGTCAGCGGATCGGTGATCGACCGGCGGTGGCTTTCGCGTTCGCCGAGGATCGCCTGGACGGCCGCCGCCCGGTGATGGCGCAGGATGCTGCGGTTCATCAGGACGAAGGCGACCGTCTGGATCACGATCAGCGGCAGGAATTGCGGATGCGTCGTCGCGAAGGTGGTCTTGTAGCTGAGGTCGATTAACAGCACCTGCGCCATCGCGTAGCGCGGGGCCGCGAAGTTTCGGCCGACGATCCCGCCGATCGCCGCGAGCCCGGAGGCGAGCACGACCATCGACATCGCCATGTCGCCCGAGGGGACGACGCAGGCGATGGTCGCGCCCTGCAGGCCGGCCCAGAGCAGGCCCGTCGCGAAGACCGGGCCGGACGGCGCCTCCACCCGCCGCAGCAGCACGAGGCGCAGCATCAGCAGGAGCAGGTCGAGGAACGCGATGGCGGCGAAGAGCCACCGGTCCAACCACAGGTAGGCGACCCCCGCCACGGCGATGGAGTTGACGGCGCCGACCACGAGGGGCGTCGTCGAGGTGAAGAAGCCGGCGCGCATGCGCGCCTGCACCGCCTCCGGCAGGTCGGGCCCGATCTCAGCGAGCCATCGCAGGACGCGGCCGTGAGGCGCAGGGTACATCGTCAAGGTCGGTCCCAGGTGCCGCGAAGATCGGGCACTGCAACCGTAGGACGTTCCGATGAAGACTCCGTCTTGGAAGTGGGTGGCTTTTGTATCGATCCTGCCATCCCGTAAGATCAGGCGCTCGGCGATAGGCTCGCAACCTACGATTCGACCGAACAACTGACGATTTCGGGCGCGGTCGGGCGCCACACGCGCTGGGTGTGGCGCCCGGAAAGCGACGGGCGTCCGGGCGTCGGCCGCCGCCGTTTCGGGTCGCCCTTCCGCCGCGTGCGCCGTGCGATCTCACCGATCGAGCGCCGGCGCGGAGGGCGCGTCGTGGTTCAGAAGCGGTACCGCAGCCCGACGCTGCCGGTGTAATCGTCGCCGCCCGCGCGGGCGACGCTGGTCGAGCCGGTGACCACCCCACTGAGCCCGTTGCCGAAATCGAGGTCGAGGCCGCCGGCGATCCGTCCGTAGACGTCGTCGCCGCGGCGCCCGGTCTCGGTGCGGATCAGCAGGCTCGGCGCATAGGTCTGGAACGAGGTCACCGTGCGCACGCCGTCGAGGACATCGTGCTGGGCGGTGAGGTTGAGGAAGGGCGAGACGATGCCGCCGAGGAGCGGCGCCACCGTGCGGATCTGGAGGCCGCCGCCGACGGTCAACCCGTCGAGATCCTGGCGCCGGACGCCGATCGTGAGCAGCGGGTCGCCGGTCTCGCGATAGGCGCTCACGCCGGCCCGCGCGTAGGTGACCTCGCCGACCGGGCCGGCCCTGAAGGTCTCGAAATCGAACAGGTAGCCGGTGCGCGCGGCGACCGTCACCGTGTCGCCCCCCGGCACGGCCGCGAGCCGGTCGTTGAGCACGCCCGGCCGATCGAGGGCGAAGCTGTTGCCGCCGTACGTCACGGCCACGTCCGCGAACACCTCCGGGGTGGCGTACGAGGCGAAGACGGCGCCCTGGAAGCTGTCGAGGTCGATCCGGCCGTTGCTCGCGCCGCGGAGGTCGACCCGGGCGTTGAGGTAGTTGAACGCCGCGCCGAGCACGAGGTTGGACGTCGCCTGGTACAGGAGCCCCGCGGTGACGCCGCCGAAATCGGCATCGTAGGTGTTGCCGAGGCTGCCCGCACCGGCCCGGTTCTGCGCCGTGCGGTCGAGCCCGGCATAGGTGCCGAGCGCGAACACGGAGACCGGGCTGCCCGGCTGGACCGGGATCAGGCCGGGGGCCGGGCGCCGGCCCGGCAG
>NZ_VRUV01000394.1:0-4273 GCF_008039455.1 Methylobacterium sp. WL116 | reverse complement strand
GTGCGCCCGGCCGCCTTCGGCGGGTTCGGCGCGACCGGCCGGGGCTTCGCCTCCCATGGGATGGCGGGTCACGGGAGCGGCGGCTGATGCGCCGCATCGCGATCGGCGAGCGGCCGGGCTGGCGTGCGAGCGCGCGGGCCAACGGCTTCACCTTCCACACCCTCGACGGCGCGCCCTACTGGGACGAGAGCCACGCCTACGCCTACGCCTACGCCTTCACGCTCGGCGAGATCGAGCGCGACATCGAGGCGCCTGGCACCGAGCTCCACGCGCTGTGCCTCGCCTTCGTCGCCGACGCGGTTGAGGACGCGCGCATCCTGGCCTCCCTGGCGATCCCGGAGGCGATGTGGGACGTCGTGCGCACCAGCTGGCGCCGCGGCGACCCCTCGCTCTACGGGCGGCTCGACCTCGCCTACGGCGGCGAAGGCACCGGCCCGGCCAAGCTCCTCGAATACAACGCCGACACGCCGACCGCGCTCTACGAATCCGCGGTGTTCCAGTGGCTCTGGCTCGAGGACCTGCTGCGGCTCGGGCGGGTGCCGGCGAGCTCGGACCAGTTCAACGCCGTGCACGAGCGCCTGATCGAGCGGTTCCGGGCGGTCGGCGGCACCTGCCTGGCCCTGGCGGCCTACGCCGACGCGCCCGAGGACCGCGGCACCGTCGCCTACCTGGAGGATTGCGCGCGCCAGGCCGGCCTCGCGACCCGCTTCCTCGACCTCGGCGATATCGGCCTTGCCGCGAGCGGCGCCTTCGTCGACCGGACGGAGGCGCCGATCGCGACCCTGTTCAAGCTCTACCCGTGGGAATGGGCGTTCGCGGATGCGTTCGGCGAAGCGCTCGCCGCGACGCCGACGCGGTTCCTCGAACCGCCCTGGAAGGCGGTCCTGTCCAACAAGGGGCTGCTGCCGCATCTCTACGCCCGCGAGCCCGGCCACCCGAACCTGCTGCCGGCCTATTTCGAGGACGACCCGCAGAAGGCGCGGCTCGGCACCTCGTTCGTCAAGAAGCCGCTGTTCTCGCGCGAGGGCGCCAACGTCCTGATGGTGCGCGACGGCGCGGTGCTGGCGCAGGATCACGGCACCTACGGCGCGGGCGGCCATGTCCGGCAGGCGCTCGCCGAGCTGCCGTGCTTCGACGGGCGCCACGCCCTCGTCGGCGCCTGGATCGTCGGCGACGCCTGCGTCGGGATCGGCCTGCGCGAGGCGGCCGGCCCGATCACCACCGACGCGGCGTTGTTCGTCCCGCACGTCATCCTGCCCGGGTGAGTGCGCCGATGACGCGCTGTGCAAAGCGCGCCCAGCGGCCTATCTGAGCGGGCGTGACGGACATCCTCTTCTACCATCTCCAGAACCAGCCGCTCGAAGCGGTGCTGCCGAACCTCGTCGAGAAGTCGCGCGAGCGCGGCTGGCAGGCGGCGATCCAGGCGGCGAGCGAGGAACGGCTCCAGGCGCTGGACGATCACCTCTGGACCTTCCGCGACGACAGCTTCCTGCCCCACGGCACCGATCGCGAGCCCGACGCGGCGAGCCAGCCGGTGGTGCTGACCTTGCGCGACACCAACCCCAACGCCGCCGCGATCCGCTTCCTCGTCGAGGGTGCGGACCTGCCGCCGGATGCGGGCGACTACGAGCGGATCTGCGTGCTGTTCGACGGCACCGACCAGGATGCGCTCCTGCGCGCCCGCGAGCAGTGGAAGGCCGCCAAGGCCGCCGGCCACGCGGTCGCCTACTGGCAGCAGGACGACGGCGGCCGCTGGCTGAAGAAGGCGTGACGCTCCCCCGCGACTGGAATGCAGGACCGACCATGCCGATCATGAAAATGGCGCGCGTTCTTCCCTCTCCCCTTTGCGGGGGCGGGTACCCTGCGGAGCAGAGGGGGAGAGGGGAGCGCCGTATCCGAAGAGGTCGCGCCCCTCTCCCGGCCCTCGCTGACGCGAGGGCCACCCTCCCCCGCAGAGGGGGGAGGGGGTTCGCGGCACTCGTCGCGCTTCTCTTCGCGATCGTCCCGCTTGCGGCGGCGGCCCAGGCGCCGCAGCGCGGGCCCACCGAGGCGCGCGCGCCGGAGGGAAAGAAGCTCCCGCCCGACGTCACCACCGAGCAGAGCGTCACGCTTCCCAACGGCCAGAAGCTCGATTTCACCGCGACCGCGGGCAGCCTGCCGCTGGTCGACGAATCGGGCAAGCTGCAGGCCGAGATCGCCTTCGTCGCCTACACCCGGCCCGCGGCGGCCGGGACGGTGCGGCCGATCACCTTCGCGATCAACGGCGGGCCGGGGGCGGCCTCCGCCTACCTGAACATCGGCGCGATCGGGCCGTGGCGCCTGCCGGCCGACGGCGCGAGCATCAGCCCGTCGCGCTCGGTCGCGCTGGTGCCGAACGACGGCACCTGGCTCGACTTCACCGACCTCGTCTTCATCGACCCGGTCGGCACCGGCTACAGCCGCGCCGCGGACGGCGACGGCAAGGCGTATTGGAGCGTGGAGTCGGACGCCTCGGTGCTGTCGGCGGCGATCGCCCGCTACCTGCGCGTCAACACCCGGATGGGCGACCCGAAATTCTACGTCGGCGAGAGCTACGGCGGCTTCCGGGGACCGCTCATCGCGGCCAAGCTGCAGGAGGACATCGGCGTCGGCCTGTCGGGCCTCGTGCTGCTGTCGCCGGTGCTCGATTTCGGCACCCTGGCGCCCCCGCGCGCCAACCCCTGGGGCAACGTCCTGCGGCTGCCCTCCTACGCGGCCGGCGCCCTGGAGCGGGCCGGCACCGTGCCGACTCGCGAGACCCTGGCCGACACTGAGCGCTACGCCACCGGTGCCTACCTCGCCGACCTGCTCAAGGGGCCCGACGACGCGTCGGCGGTGGCGCGCCTGACCGAGCGCGTCGCCGCGCTGACCGGGCTCGACCCGGCCTTCGTCAAGGCGCAGGGCGGCCGGCTGTCCTCGAGCAGCGTCCAGCGCGAGGTCGACCGCGCGTCGGGCCGCGTCGCCAGCGCTTACGACACCGGCGTCTCGGGATGGGACCCCGACCCGACCGCGGCGCATTCCGGCTTCGACGACCCGCTACTCACCGCGCTCCAGGCGCCGCTCACCAGCGCGATGATCGACCTCTACGCGAAGACGCTGAACTGGCGGGTGACGAACCTGCGCTACGAGCTCCTGAACACGGCCGTGAACCGAGGCTGGAGCTGGGGCGGCGGCCGCTCCGCGCCGGAGGCGGTCGGCGCCTTGCGCGGCGTGCTGGCGCTCGACGGCAACGTCCGCGTGCTGGTGGCGCACGGCTTCACCGACCTGGTGACGCCGTACTTCGCCTCCAAGCTACTGATCGACCAGATCCCGTCCTACGGGGCGGAGCCGCGGCTCTCGCTGGCGGTGTACCCCGGCGGGCATATGTTCTATTCCCGCCCCGATGCCCGGGCGGCGTTCAAGCGCGACGTCTCCGCCCTCTACGCCGCCGCGCTGAAGGCGCGCGAGGCGACGGCCCCGAACCCGCAGCGCAAGGAGGCGCCGTGACGTTGCCAGATCTGCGGACCCTCGCCGGCGCCGGCCTGATCGCGGCCGCCCTCCTCGGCGCCTGCACCGTGACCGAGCGGACATCCCCGCCCGCGCCCTCGGAGATCGTGCCGATCCCGCCGCGCGTGCCCGCGGCGGCGACCTTCACCGGCCCGGTGCTCGCGCCGGACGGATCCTGCACCGGTCCGGCCCCGGCGAGCGCCGCCGCGATCGAGCCGGGCATCGGCGAGTGCGACCTCGTGCGGCTGAAGGGCCGCCCGCCGGTGGACGTGCTGGTCGGGGAAGGCCGCGCCGGCCGCGAGGTTCAGGTGCTCTACACCGAGCCCGGCGCGAAGGAGCTGTACTTCTTCGTCAACAACAAGCTCGACCGTGTGGTGAAGTAGCTCAGCGCACGCGCCACACCGCGAGGACGTCGCCGCCGAGCGGCAGCCGCTTGAGCCAGTCGGCCTGCGCCTCGCCGCGCATCAGCCGCGTGGCGAAGGCGGGGCCGTCGAGATCCGCCTCCGGCCGTACCCGGCAGGCGACCACGTAGCGGACGCCGTGCGCCGCCACCTGCCGCCGCAGGTCGCCCTCGCTGCCGCCGAGCCCTTCGATCGCCGCGGTGAGCCCTGGAACCGCCCGGTGATACGGTGCGGCGACCACCGCGTGCGGCGTCCGCATCAGGATCGAGGGCCCCATCACGATCGGCGCCAGCACGGTGCCGGGGGGGAGGGCCGCCAGCGGCGTCACCGCGTCGTCGGCCTGGCAGGCGAAGCTCGCGGCCGTGGCG
>NZ_VRUV01000393.1:0-4274 GCF_008039455.1 Methylobacterium sp. WL116 | reverse complement strand
GGACGGTGCGCTGCCGTCGCCGGCCTCCTGGCGCGCCGGGCGCCGACCCGTCCCGGCCCTGCGTCAGGACCTCGAAGGCCTCGGCGAGACCCTGTTCGCCTTCATGCGCGACGAGAGCTCGGCGGTGCTGACCCATCTCAGCGCGCTGAAGGACGCGCGCTCGCCGGCCGACGCGATCCGCCTGCAGGTCAACGAGATGCAGCGCGTCGCCGACGCCTCGCTCACCTGCTGGAGCGAACTCGCCCGCCGCGCGACGCGGATCGTCGGCCACCGCTGAGGCTGCCGCGCCGCCGTCCGCTCGCCAACGCGCGGATCCCGGCAAATCCGACGCGTCGTCGCGCCGAAGGCGAGCCCGGGAGCCAGGACCGCCGGTCGCGCCCCGATCGGTCTCGTCGGGGGGGGCGGATCCCGGGTTCTGTTGCGCAGCCCCGGGATGACGGAAAGGAGCCGGTTCGGTTGGCGCGCGGCATCCGTGCACGAGACCGCCGGCGGCGGAACGTCCCTGTCGCCTCCCGGTCACAGCCGCTGCCGGAATGGAGCTTGGCCGGAAACCTCCGGTTAACCATGTCGCTCCTATGCCGTATCGGAGGCTCGGGAGGCCGACCGATGCTGCGATCCGCGCGCCTGATCCGTTCCGCGATCCTGACGGCCGCCGTCGCGCTCGCCGCGATGCCCGCCTGCGCGCAGAACGGCGACCGGGCTCCGCCCGCGGTGGCGATCGCGGCCGACCTCGCCGCCTCGCCCGCGGGCACCAAGCTCACCCTCACCCTGTCGAAGCCGGTCGATGCCCGCGCCTTCGTGATGGAGCGCCCGGACCGGGCGGTGATCGACCTCGCCGAGGTCAACTTCCAGCTCGCGCCCGAGACCGGCCGCCGCCGCGAGGGCCTGGTGCAGTCGTTCCGCTACGGGCTGTTCGCGCCGGGGCGCTCGCGCATCGTCGTCGATCTCGCCGGCCCCGCCACCGTGGGGCGGATCGAGACCGCGACGCGCCCGCGCGACGGCGCCGTGATCCTCACCGTGCCGTTCCAGCGCGCCGACCGCGAGAGCTTCCGCAAGGCGGCCACCGCCGGCGACCTCGCCCCCGCGGCCGGCAAGGCCGTGGCGCCGGCCGAGCCCGCCGACCGGCGCCCGCTCATCGTGGTCGATGCCGGCCACGGCGGCATCGATCCCGGCGCGATCGCGGTCGGGGGCGTGTTCGAGAAGGACATCGTCTTCGGCTTCGCCCAGGCGCTGGTCGCCCGGCTCGAGGCCGGCGGCCGCTACCGGGTGGCGATGACCCGCGACCGCGACGTCTACGTGCCGCTGTCCGAGCGCGTGCGCATCGCCCGCGACGCCAAGGCCGACCTGTTCGTCTCGATCCACGCGGATTCGATCTCGTCGGCGCCGCAGGTGCGCGGCGCGACGATCTACACCGGCTCGGAGAAGGCGACCGACAGCGAATCTGCCAAGCTTGCCGAGCGCGAGAACAAGGCCGACGCCGCCGCCGGCGCCGAATCCGGCGACGGGCCGCCCGAGATCGCCGACATCCTGCAGGAGCTGACGCTGCGCGAGACCCGCGGCTTCTCGTCCGGCTTCGCCAAGACCCTGATGGGCCAGCTCGGGCCGGTGATGGAGATGAGCACGAAGCCGCACCGCGAGGCCGGCTTCAAGGTGCTGCGCTCGCCCGATGTGCCGAGCGTGCTGGTCGAGCTCGGCTACCTGTCGAGCCAGCGCGACCTCGACCTGCTGCAATCGGCCGAGTGGCGCGCCTCCGTCACCGGCTCGATGGCCAAGGCGATCGACCAGTTCTTCGGCAACCGGGCCAGCCTGGTCCGCCCGGTGGTGCCGAACCGCCGCTCGGCGGCAATCGCCCCAGTTTCACCATAGATCCGGTGTCGATACGGGGCACTCGAGACCCCGTCGCGCCGTCCATTCTTCGGTCATCGTCGGCGGGGATCTTCCAGGCTGCGGGCATGCCGGATCGGCGTGCGCCTCGCGGGCAGCCCCGACCCCCCTAGCCGAATGCGCTCCGCGCGCGGCCGAAGAAACCGACGGACGGGAAACCGGATGCGCCTCATCCTTCGCTTCTTCGGCTTCCTGTTCAGCGCCTTCGCGGTGCTGTTCGTGATCGCGGCCGCGGGCGGCGCGTTCTTCTACTGGAAATACAGCCAGGACCTGCCGGACCACGCCGTGCTCGCCAACTACGAGCCGCCGGTGATGACCCGCGTCCACGCCGCCGACGGCTCGCTGCTGGCCGAGTACGCCAAGGAGCGCCGGCTCTACCTGCCGATCCAGGCGATGCCGAAGATCATCGTCGCCGCCTTCCTCTCGGCCGAGGACAAGAACTTCTACAAGCACGGCGGCATCGACCCCGAGGGCATCGTGCGCGCGGCGCTGACCAACGCCAAGAGCGGCAAGCGGCAGGGCGCCTCGACCATCACCCAGCAGGTCGCGAAGAACTTCCTGCTCTCGAACGAGCAGACCTTCGACCGCAAGATCAAGGAAGCGCTGATCGCGCTGCGGATCGAGGCGACCTACTCCAAGGACAAGATCCTCGAGCTCTACCTCAACGAGATCTTCCTCGGCACGATCGTGCCGGGCCGCAACCTGCACGGCGTCGCCGCCGCGGCTCTGGATTATTTCGGCAAGTCGGTGCACGAGCTGACGATCAACGAGGCGGCCTACCTCGCCGCGCTGCCGAAGGGGCCGAACAACTACCACCCCTACCGCAAGACCCAGGCGGCGCTCGACCGCCGCAACGAGATCATCCGCCTGATGGCGGAGAACAACTACATCACCAAGGAGGAGGCGGACGCCGCCAAGAAGATGCCGCTCGGCGTCAACCCGCGCGTCGCCTTCCCGAACGCCGCCAACGCCAACTACTTCACCGAGGAGGTCCGCCGCGAGATCTCCGAGCGCTACGGCGAGAAGAAGCTCTACGAGGGCGGCCTGTCGGTGCGCACCACCCTCGACCCGAAGATGCAGGCCCTCGCGCGCAAGGCGCTGGTCGACGGCCTCGTGCGCTACGACCAGTCCCACGGCTGGCGCGGCCCTGTCACCAAGGTCGACCTGACCGGGCGCGACTGGGGCATGGCGGCGGCCGAGGTGAACGCGCTCGGCGACGTCGCGCCGTGGCGGCTCGCCGTGGTGCTCGGGCAAGGCGGCGGCGGCGTGCAGATCGGCCTGCAGCCCAAGCGCGAGGCCTCGGGCCAGGTCGCCAAGGACCGCGACACCGGCACGATCCCGCCGGACGGCATGCGCTGGGCCGGCCGCCCGAACCTCGCCGCCGGCGACATGATCTACGTCGAGGCGATGGATGGCGGCCGTGGCCAGTACCGCCTGCGCCAGAAGCCCGAGGTGTCCGGCGCCATCGTCGCGATGGACCCGAACACCGGCCGCGTGCACGCGATGGTCGGCGGCTTCTCCTACGACGAATCCGAGTTCAACCGCGCGACCCAGGCGATGCGCCAGCCCGGCTCGTCGTTCAAGCCGATCGTCTACTCGGCGGCCCTCGACAACGGCTACACCCCGTCCTCGATCGTGCAGGACTCGCCGATCACCATCGAGGCCGGCCCCGGCCAGGAGGCGTGGACGCCCTCGAACTACGACGGCAAGTCCGGTGGGCCGCACACCCTGCGCTACGGCATCGAGCACTCGAAGAACCTGATGACGGTTCGGCTCGCCAAGGACGTCGGCATGCCGCTGATCGCCGAGTACGCCCGCCGCTTCGGCGTCTACGACGACATGCTGCCGGTGCTGCCGATGTCGCTCGGCGCCGGCGAGACCACCGTCATGCGGATGGTCACCGCCTACTCGATGCTGGCCAATGGCGGCCGCCGCATCCGCCCGACCCTGATCGACCGGATCCAGGACCGCATCGGCGAGACGATCTACCGGCACGACAACCGCAAGTGCGTCGGCTGCGATGCCGAGAAGTGGTCCGGGCAGGACGAGCCGAAGCTGGTCGACGATTCCGAGCAGGTGCTCGACCCGCTGACCGCCTACCAGATGGTCTCGATCATGGAGGGCGTCGTGCAGCGCGGCACGGCGACGATCCTCAAGCAGATCGGCAAGCCGCTCGCCGGCAAGACCGGCACGACCAACGACGCCAAGGACGCGTGGTTCGTCGGCTTCTCGCCGGACCTCGCGGTCGGCATCTACATCGGCTTCGACAAGCCGCGCTCGCTCGGCGACCGCGCCACCGGCGGCGGCCTCGCCGCGCCGATCGCGCTCGACTTCCTCAAGGTCGCCCTCAAGGACAAGCCGCCGACCCCGTTCCGGGTGCCGCCGGGCAT
>NZ_VRUV01000392.1:0-4321 GCF_008039455.1 Methylobacterium sp. WL116 | reverse complement strand
CCACCGCCGCCCGCGAAGCGGCCGGCTTCGCCGCGGGGCGGCGGGCGAGCACGTCGCGCAAGAAGCGCCCGGTATGGCTCGCCGTCGACGCGGCGATCTGCTCGGGCGTCCCCTGGGCGACGACCACGCCGCCGCCGTCGCCGCCCTCCGGGCCCATGTCGATCACCCAGTCGGCGGTCTTGATGACCTCGAGGTTGTGCTCGATCACCACCACCGTGTTGCCCTGGTCGACGAGCTCGTGCAGCACCTCCATCAGCTTGGCGACGTCGTGGAAGTGCAGGCCGGTGGTCGGCTCGTCGAGGATGTAGAGGGTGCGGCCGGTCGAACGCTTCGACAGCTCCTTCGAGAGCTTGACCCGCTGCGCCTCGCCGCCCGACAGCGTCGTCGCCTGCTGCCCGACGCTGACGTAGTCGAGCCCGACGCGCTTGAGCGTCTCCATCTTCTCGCGGATCGTCGGCACCGCCTTGAACAGGTCGGCGGCCTCCTCGACGGTCATGTCGAGCACGTCGGCGATGGACTTGGCGCGGTACTTCACCTCCAGCGTCTCGCGGTCGTAGCGCTTGCCCTTGCACACGTCGCAGGTGACGTAGACGTCGGGCAGGAAGTGCATCTCGATCTTGATGACGCCGTCGCCCGAGCACGCCTCGCAGCGGCCGCCCCGGACGTTGAACGAGAACCGTCCCGGCTGGTAGCCGCGGGCCTTGGCCTCGGGCAGGCCGGCGAACCAGTCGCGGATCGGGGTGAAGGCGCCGGTATAGGTCGCCGGGTTCGAGCGCGGGGTCCGCCCTATCGGCGACTGGTCGATGTCGATGACCTTGTCGAGGTGCTCCAGCCCTTCGAGCCGGTCGAAGGGCGCCGGATGCTCCAGCGCGCCGTTCAGGCGCTTGGCCACCGCCTTGTAGAGCGTGTCGATGATCAGCGTGGACTTGCCGCCGCCCGAGACGCCGGTGACGCAGGTGAAGGTGCCGAGCGGGATCTCGATGTCGACGTTCTTGAGGTTATTGCCGCGGGCGCCGAACACCCCGAGCTTGCCCTTGCGCCCCTTCCGCCGCGCGGTCGGGGTCCGCACCGACTTCTCACCGGTCAGGTACTTGGCGGTCAGCGAGTCGGGATGGGCCAGCACCTCCTCGGGCGTGCCCTGCGCGATGATCCGGCCGCCGTGGATGCCGGCGCCCGGCCCGACGTCGACCACGTAGTCGGCCTGGAGGATCGCGTCCTCGTCGTGCTCGACCACGATCACCGAGTTTCCGAGGTCGCGCAGGCGCTTCAGCGTGCCGAGCAGGCGCTCGTTGTCGCGCTGGTGCAGGCCGATCGACGGCTCGTCGAGGACGTAGAGCACGCCGGTGAGCCCCGAGCCGATCTGCGAGGCGAGGCGGATGCGCTGGCTCTCGCCGCCGGACAAGGTCCCCGAGCCGCGGGCCAGCGTTAGGTATTCGAGGCCGACGTCGACCAGGAACGACAGCCGGTCGCGGATCTCCTTCAGGATCCGCACCGCGATCTCGTTCTGCTTCTGCGTCAGCTTCTTCGGCAGCGCCGAGAACCAGCGGTGCGCCTCGCTGACCGAGAGCGCGGTGACCGCGCCGATATCCTCCATCGCGACCTTGACGGCGAGCGCCTCGATCTTCAGCCGCTTGCCGCCGCAGGCGGCGCACGGGGTCTCGCTCATGAAGCGCGAGATCTCGTCGCGCGCGGCGTCGCTCTCGGTCTCCTTGTAGCGGCGCTCGAGGTTGGGGATCACGCCCTCGAACGGCTTGTTGACGGCGTACTTGCGCATGCCGTCGTCGTAGTCGAAGCGGATCGACTGCTTGCCGGAGCCGTAGAGGATGATCGCGCGCGCCGCCTCGGGAAGCCGCGACCAGGCCAGGTCGGTCTTGAAGCCGTAATGCCGGGCGAGCGCGTCGAGCGTCTGCCCGTAATAGGGCGAGGTCGACTTCGCCCACGGGCCGATGGCGCCGCGCTTGAGGCTCAGGGCCTCGTCGGAGATCACCAGCTCGGCGTCGATCCGCATCTCGTGGCCGATGCCGCCGCAGGTCGGGCAGGCGCCGAACGGGTTGTTGAACGAGAACAGCCTGGGCTCGATCTCCGCGATGGTGAACCCCGAGACCGGGCAGGCGAAGCGCGACGAGAGGGTGATCTTCTCCCGGGTCTCGCCCTCCGGCACGTCGGCGAACTCGATGTCGGCGATGCCGTCGGCGAGCTCGAGCGCCATCTCGAAGGAATCGGCGAGCCGGCTCGCGATGTCGGCCCGCACCACGATCCGGTCCACCACCACGTCGATGTCGTGCTTGAGCTTCTTGTCGAGCTTCGGCACGTCGTCGATCGGGTAGTACTCGCCGTCGATCCGCAGGCGCTGGAAGCCCTTCTTCTGGAACTCGGCGATCTCCTTGCGGTACTCGCCCTTGCGGCCGCGAACCACGGGCGCGAGCAGGTAGAGCCGGCTCTTCTCGGGCAGCGCCAGGACGCGGTCGACCATCTGCTGCACGGTCTGGCTCTCGATGGGCAGGCCGGTGGCCGGCGAGTACGGGATGCCGACGCGGGCCCAGAGCAGGCGCATGTAGTCGTAGATCTCGGTGACGGTCCCCACCGTGGAGCGCGGGTTCTTCGAGGTGGTCTTCTGCTCGATCGAGATCGCCGGCGAGAGCCCGTCGATCTGGTCGACGTCGGGCTTGGACATCATCTCCAGGAACTGGCGCGCATAGGCTGAGAGCGACTCGACGTAGCGGCGCTGGCCCTCGGCGTAGATCGTGTCGAAGGCGAGCGACGACTTGCCGGAGCCCGAGAGCCCGGTGAACACCACGAGCTTGTCGCGCGGGATCGTCAGGTCGACGTTCTTCAGGTTGTGCTCGCGGGCGCCGCGCACCGAGATCACCCGCCGGTCGCGCTCCGCCGGCGTCTCGCGGTCGAACAGGCGCTCGAGCTTCGCGTCGACACCGGCCTCGGCCTCGACCGCCCGCGCGGCCGGGCTCGCCTTCGCCGGCTTCCTGGCGTGCGGCGTTTTCGCGGCGGGCGTCTTGGCAGCAGGCGTCTTATCGGCAGCAGGCGTCTTGTTGCCAGCAGGCGTCTTGGCGGCGACGGCTTTGGCCATGGCGGGGGCGGTCTTTCGAGGCGTCGACACGGGCGGGATCCGGCGATCGCGAAAGCGACCGCCGCGCCGGGTCATGTCGTCCGTCCGAAGCCTTCGGCAAGGTGCGGCGGGCGGGACGCAGGCCCGGCATGCTCGCGTGTCTGCTAGAACGAAACGCGTACGTGGGCAACTCGGCCCTTGTTCCGCGACGCGTCCGGCCCTGCGGCCGCCCGCATCTTTTCGCTGCGCCGGCCCCGTTCGGGGGGCGGCCGACGACCAGGATCACCGCGCGCCCGTGCCGGGCGCGCGGCTCCGGCGGAATTACTGCATCGCCTTCATCGCCGCCTCGGACGAGGAGGCCTTCGGGTTGGCCTTGCAGTAGGCGCGCATCTTCGCGTCCATCGCGGCCGCCTGCGGGTCGGCGGCGATCATCGCCTTGTCGGCGGCGCTCATCGAGGCCTGCGCCTGCGCGTCGGCCTTGAGATAGTCGGCGCAGGACATGTCGCCGGTCTGGGCCCGGGCGGCGGCGAGGCCGGCGATCAGCAGGCTCGCGGCGAGGATGGTACGGATCATGATGGCCTCCCAAGGGTACGCCCGGCGTCGTCGCGGCCGACCCGCCGCGCGCGCTCTCGGCGCCTCGTGATAGGGCGGCGCCGGGCGCGGCGTCTTGATCGGGCGTCCGGAATGCATGCCGCCGCGTCCCGATCCGTCGGCGGGATCGCGGATTTTCGCGCAGGTTCGGAAGTCGTGCCCGGGGCTCGCCCCGACGACGCGTCCGCATCGCCCGCCGATGTCCTGGTGTCCGGGTCTGCGAATACGCTGCCGACGGGCTCCCGCCGTTGAAGATCGCGCCAGCGACGATCGAACAGCGCATCGACCTGTGATGGCAACGGCGTCTTTACCGGTTGTAGCGCAGTCGTCCGTATCGACGCGGTACGAAGACTTGGGATGCGTGGGCGAATGAAGACCGGTGTTCCGATGTCCTTGCGGGGACGCATCGTGGCGGTGGCGCTGGCGCCCTGCCTCGCCTTCGCTGCGGTGGCCGGTGTCGCGATCTCCGACCGGATGGCGCAGCGCGCCGAGATGATCCAGGTCGAGGACCTTGTCGGCCTCGCCTCGCGGATCAGCGCCTTCGCGCACGAGGGCCAGCGCGAGCGCGGCGCCTCCAGCCTGTTCCTCGCCTCGAAGGGGTCGCAGTTCAAGGCGGAGCTGGTCGCGCAGCGCGCCCGCACCGACGCCGTGCGCCAGGGCCTCGCC
>NZ_VRUV01000391.1:0-4333 GCF_008039455.1 Methylobacterium sp. WL116 | reverse complement strand
GCCGAGGCGGCGAGCGCGCAGGCCGCGACCGCGGCCGCGGCCAGGGCATAGCCGGCGGACCACAGCCTGGTCTGCTCGGCGAGCCCGAGGATCGGCTCGATCGCCAGCGGATAGGCGAGCAGGGCGGAGAACGAGCCGAGATTGGAGGCGCGGTAGAGGAAGTACGGATCCTGTGCCCGATCGTTGCCGGACCGGGCGAACCACGCCTGCAGCAGCGGAGCGCTCGCCGACAGGGCGAAGAACGGCGCGCCGATCGAGGCCAGGAACAGGCCGACGAGCCAGACGGCCTCGTCGCCGCCTTGCGCCGCGGCGTCCAGCGAGACCGTGATCGGCAGGAACGCCGCCCCGCCGAGCAGCACGAGACCGTGCACCGCGACCGAGGCACGCAGCGAAAGCCAGCGCGTCGTCGCATGCGCGTAGGCGTAGCCCGCGAGCAGCAGCCCCTGGAACACCACCGTCGCGACCGACCACACCGCGGGCGTGCCGCCGAGGACGGGAAGGACGCGCTTGGTGAAGATCGGCTGCAGGACGAAGAGCAGGAACGCCGCCAGGAGCAGCGTACCTGCGAACACGAGGGTCTGGACGAGGTCGCGGCCGATCGCTGCCGTCCGGCCGGCCGGGTCGACGCCGATCGGTTCGGCTTTGCTGGCGGTCATGGTTCGCAATCCCCCACCCGAGGCGGCGAGGCGCGAAGGTTAGCCGAGCGGCATTAACCGTCCCTCATCGACCGGTCACCATCTTCATGACTCAAGAGAGATAATGTGCGGGTCCGTAGCCCTGATCGGCCGTGCCGCGATGCGAGCAGAAAAAACCCGGGTCATTCCCACTCGATCGTGCCGGGCGGCTTCGAGGTGATGTCGTAGGTGACGCGGTTGATGCCCTTGACCTCGTTGATGATCCGGGTCGCGACCCGGCCGAGGAAGGCCATGTCGAACGGGTAGAAGTCGGCCGTCATGCCGTCGACCGAGGTGACGGCGCGCAGCGCGCAGACGTGGTCGTAGGTGCGCCCGTCGCCCATCACGCCGACGGTCTTGACCGGCAGGATCACCGCGAAGGCCTGCCAGATCGTGTCGTAGAGGCCGGCCCGGCGGATCTCGTCGAGGTAGATCGCATCGGCCTTGCGCAGGGCCTCCAGCTTCTCCGGCGTGATCGTGCCGGGACAGCGGATCGCGAGCCCGGGCCCCGGGAACGGATGGCGGCCGACGAAGGCGTCGGGCAGGCCGAGCTCGCGCCCGAGCACGCGGACCTCGTCCTTGAACAGCTCGCGCAGCGGCTCGACGAGCTTCATGTTCATGCGCGCCGGCAGGCCGCCGACGTTGTGGTGGCTCTTGATCGTCACCGAGGGGCCGCCGGAGAACGACACGCTCTCGATCACGTCCGGGTAGAGCGTGCCCTGGGCCAAGAAGGCCGCGCCGCCGATCTTCTTCGATTCCGCGTCGAACACGTCGATGAACAGGCGGCCGATGGTCTTGCGCTTCTCCTCGGGGTCGCTGACGCCGGTGAGGGCGTCGAGGAACAGGTCCTGCGCCTGCACGTGGACGAGCGGGATGTTGTAGTGGTCGCGGAACAGCCGCACGACCTCCTCGGCCTCGCCCATGCGCAGCAGCCCGTGGTCGACGAAGACGCAGGTGAGCTGATCGCCGATCGCCTCGTGCAGCAGCACGGCCGCCACCGACGAATCGACACCGCCCGAGAGGCCGCAGATCACCTTCTCGGATCCGACCTGCTCGCGGATCTTGGCGATCGCCTCGGCGCGGTAGGCGCCCATGGTCCAGTCGCCCGAGCAGCCGGCGATGTCGCGCACGAAGTTGCGGATCAGCAGGGCGCCGTGCGGCGTGTGCGCCACCTCCGGGTGGAACTGCACCGCGTAGTAGTTGCGGGCCTCGTCGGCCACCGCCGCGAAGGGGGCGTTCTTCGAGATCGCCACGGTGGTGAAGCCGTCGGGCAGCTTGGTGACCCGGTCGCCGTGGCTCATCCAGACGGGGTAATGCTCGCCGACGTGCCAGACCCCCTTGAACAGGGGGCATTCCGAGATGATCTCGATCTCGGCGCGGCCGAACTCGGCATGGTGGCCGCCCTCGACCTCGCCGCCGAGCTGGGCCGCCATCGTCTGCTGGCCGTAGCAGATGCCGAAGACCGGGACGCCCGAATCGAACACCACCTGCGGGGTTCGCGGCGAGGCGTCGCTCGTCACCGATTCGGGGCCGCCCGACAGGATCACGCCCTTCGGCCGCGTCTCGGCGAAGGCCTCCGCCGCCTTGGTGAACGGCACGATCTCGCAATAGACCCCCTCCTCCCGGACGCGCCGGGCGATGAGCTGGGTCACCTGCGAGCCGAAATCGACGATCAGGATCTTGTCGTGGTCGGTGTTCATGCTTCTCGCGTTAGACGAGGCGATTGCGCCGTGCAACGCAGCCGTCGCATGCGGGCCGCGCGCGCCTGTTCACGACGCGCATGGGCACGGGATTCCCCCTCGGCGCACGGGCGGAGGCGCGAGCGCGCGGTGACCATCACGTCGCCAGGAACCCGCGCACGCGAAGCCAGGCGAGGAACAGGTTCGGCCACGCCGCCACCGGCGTGCCGGGCGGCCCGAGCCCGAAACCGTGGCCGCCGCGCTCGAACAGGTGCATCTCGGCCGGTATCTTCGCCTTGCGCAGGGCGGTGAACATCAGGAGCACGTGGTCGCAGACCGCGATCGGATCGTCCATCGCCTGCGCCATGAACATCGGCGGCGTGTCGGCGCGGACCTGCACGTCGACCGAGTAGGTCCGCATCTCGACCTCGGTGACCTCGTCGCCGACGAGCACGCGGCGGGTGGAGGTGCCGTCGAACGGCGCCTTCATGGTGATGACGGGATAGAGCAGCCCGGCGAGCGCCGGGCGGTACGGCAGGGCGTCGTGCGCGTCGACCGGCGGGTAGAGGTTCTGGTTGCCGACCGCGGTCTCGCCCATCAGGTGCCCGCCGGCCGAGAAGCCCAGCACCCCGACGCGGGCGGGATCGATGCCGAGCTCGGTCGATTGCGCCCGCACCAGCCGCACCGAGCGCTGCGCGTCCTGCCGCGGCGCATCGGGGCCGTTGTCCCAGCCCTCGCCGGGCAACCGGTAGATCAGCAGGAACACGGTGATGCCGGCCGCCGTCAGCATCTGGCCGACGGGCACGCCCTCGTTGCCGATGTCGATGAAGCGGTAGCCGCCGCCGGCCGCGACGATCATCGCCGATCCGTTCGGCTTGTCCGGCCGGATCACCAGCAGGCAGGGGCGCTCGACCTTGGTGATGACGCCGCGCGCCGTCTCGTCGAAGCGGTAGCCGTTCGGATCCGGACCCTCGCCGCCGCCCGGCGGATCGCCCGGCCAGAGATCGATGACCTGGAGCTGCGCGCCGGGTGCCGTCCGCGGCAGGGCCGGGACCAGCTCGCCCGGCGGGTTGGGCGGGGCTTGGGCATGCGCGGCGCCCTGCCCCGCCATCGCGGCCGCGGTCGCAGCCAGGAGCGTTCTCCGGTCCAGGCCCATCGGTCTCCTGCGGTGTCTTCGGAATCGCTCGGACAACGCCGGCTGGACGGAGCGGTTGCGATCCTCAGCCGGCTCGCGCCAGGGTCGCGACGTAGAACCCGTCCGTGCCGGTTCGCGCCGGGCTCATCTGCAGCCCATGCGCGGTGAAGCGCAGCGTCTCCGCCAAGCCCGGGGCATGGGCCTCGGCGACGTCGCGTGCCGGCACGACCGCGAAGGCCCCGGCGCCGCGCGCGAGGAAGCCGGCCACCGCGTCGTCGTTCTCCGCCGGCAGGAGCGAGCAGGTGACGTAGGTGATGCGGCCGCCGGGCCGCACCAGACGGCCGGCGCGGTCGAGCACCGTCGCCTGCTCGGCGACCCGCGCGGCAAGGCTGTTCGGGCGCAGGCGCCACTTCGCGTCGGGGTTGCGGCGCCAGGTGCCGGTGCCGGTGCAGGGCGCGTCCACCAGCACGCGGTCGGCCTGTCCGTCGAGGTCGGCGAGCACGTCCGTGCGCACCCGGCCGCCGCGGGGCGTGCGCACCTCCGCGTTCGCGCCGGAGCGCCTCAGGCGCTCGTGGATCGGCGCGAGGCGGCGCGGGTCGTCGTCGGTGGCGATCAGGCGACCGCCGTTCCCGGTCACTGCCGCCAGCGCCAGGGTCTTGCCGCCGCCGCCGGCGCAAAGGTCGACGATCGTCTCAGCCTCGCCGGCGCCCGTCAGCATGGCGGCGAGCTGCGAGCCCTCGTCCTGGATCTCGTACCAGCCGTCGAGGAATTCCGGCTCGACATGCAGCGCCGGCCCGCGCCCGTCCGCGCCGATCGGGACGCGCAGGCCCATCGGCGCGTGCGGC
>NZ_VRUV01000390.1:0-4338 GCF_008039455.1 Methylobacterium sp. WL116 | reverse complement strand
GGACGTGGCGGCCGAGCTCGGCGTCACCCTCGAGCAGATCGGCAGCGAGGAGAAGCTGCGGGTCGGCCTGCCGGGCGGCCGCGAGTTCGACGTGATGATCCCCAAGGGCGTCGTGGACGGGCAGACGATCCGCCTGCGCGGCCTCGGCTCGCCCGGCGGCCCGCGCTCCGAGCCGGGCGATGCGCTTCTGACGATCCGGGTGCTCCCGCATGCCCGCTTCACCGTCGAGGGCGCGGACCTGCGCGCCACCGTCGACCTGCCGCTCGAGGATGCGGTGCTCGGCGGCGCGATCCGCGTGCCGACCCTGACCGGCGCCGTCGAGATGAAGATGCCGCCGATGACCTCGTCCGGCCGCACCTTCCGCCTCCGCGGCAAGGGCCTGCCGAAGAAGGACGGCACCCGCGGCGACCTGCTCGCCGTCACCGCGATCCAGCTGCCCGCGGACGACGCGGCCCTGGCCGAGTTCGTGAGGAGCCGGCGCACCGCGCGGGCCGAGTAGCCGGCGGCGTATCGCGCCGATCCGGCGGACTTCCGTCCCCGACGCGCCTCCGCTAAGGATGCCTCCGGCGCGAGACCGCCGCCTCGTCGAGCGGGGCGGCCGGGAGTCCCGGGTGCCGAAGCGAATTTTCGGGTGTGGCATGGCGGCTTTCGACGCAACGGACGAGCAGGGCGCGGGCAGGGACGCCGCGCCGGGCAGCAACCTGCTCGCGGGCAAGCGCGGCCTCGTGCTCGGCGTCGCCAACAACCGCTCGATCGCCTGGGGCATCGCCAAGAGCGCGCATGCCCACGGTGCCAAGCTGGCCTTCACCTACCAGGGCGACGCCCTGAAGAAGCGCGTCGAGCCCCTGGCGCGCGAGCTCGACGCCCACGTCGTCGGCCATTGCGACGTCACCGACCCGGCCTCGATCGACGCGGTGTTCGCGGCGACCGCCGAGATCTTCCCCGAGGGCATCGATTTCGTCGTCCACTGCATCGCCTTCTCGGACAAGGACGAGCTGACCGGGCGCTACGTCGAGACGACCGAGGCGAACTTCACCAAGTCGCTCATGATCTCGTGCTACTCGTTCACGGCCGTCGCGCAGCGCGCCGAGAAGATCATGCCGAACGGCGGCTCGCTCCTGACGCTGACCTATTACGGCGCCGAGAAGTGGATGCCGCACTACAACGTCATGGGCGTCGCCAAGGCCGCGCTCGAAGCCTCGGTGCGCTACCTCGCCGCCGATCTCGGCCCCTCGAACATCCGCGTCAACGCGATCTCGGCCGGCCCGATCAAGACGCTCGCCGCCTCCGGCATCGGCGACTTCCGCTACATTCTGAAGTGGAACGAGTACAACGCCCCCCTGCGGCGCACGGTGACGATCGGCGAGGTCGGCGAGACCGCCGCCTACCTGATCTCCGACATGTCCCGCGGCATGACCGGCGAGATCCTGCACGTCGACGCCGGCTACCACGTGGTCGGCATGAAGAACCCCGAGGCGCCGGACCTGAGCCTCGACAAGGATTGAGGGCGGGCGCGCCGGCGAAGGCCGGCGTCAATCACCGTCCTCGAAATTCCCCGACAGCTTCAGCCCCGCGATCCAGGTCGCGCCCTGGCGCTTGATCACGCGGTGGGGCTTCGTGCCCCGCTCGTCGAGGACTGCGTCGGCAAGCCGTTCGGAATGGGTCACGAGCCAGACCTGCGTGCGTTCATCCGCCTTGACGATCATGGGAGCGAGGGGAGCCAGCAGGTCAGGGTGCAGGCTCGCCTCGGGCTCGTTCAGGGCGACGAAAGGCGGAAGCCGGTAGGCGAGCAGGGCTCCCGCGAGGGCGAGGAACCGGAGCATCCCATCGGAGAGCTCGGAGGCTTCGAAGATCCGCTTCGGCTAATCGGGAAACACCATCCCGAACCGTGCCTCGCGGCGCCGTCAGTCCGGCACGACCAGATCCGCGATGCCCGCCACTGCTTCCGGGAACTGCGGGTCCATCGCGTCCAGCGTGTCGGCGATGGTGCGGGCGATGACGAGGTTGCGGAACCACTTCCGGTTGGCCGGCACCACGTGCCAGGGCGCATGCGGCGTCGAGCATCGGGTCAGCGCGTCCGAGAACGCCGCCTGATAGGCATCCCAGGACTTGCGCTCGACCAGGTCGGCCGGATCGAACTTCCAGTGCTTGTCCGGGTTCGCGATCCGCGCTTCCAGGCGCTGCTTCTGCTCGTCCTTCGAGATGTGCAGGAAGAATTTCAGGATGTGGGTCCCGGATTCGGTGAGCAGGCGCTCGAAGTCGTTGATCAAGCCGTAGCGCGCCTGCCAGACCGGCTCCGGCACCAGGCCCTTCACGCGCACGACCAGCACATCCTCGTAGTGGCTGCGGTTGAACACGCCGATCATCCCGCGCCCGGGCGTGCGCTGGTGGTAGCGCCACAGGAAGTCGTGCTCGCGCTCCTCGGTCGACGGCACCTTGAACGAGGCGACCGTGCAGCCTTGCGGGTTCACGCCTTCCAGAACCGCGCGGATCGTACCGTCCTTTCCGCCGGTGTCGATCGCCTGGAACACCACGAGCAGGCTGCGCTGCCGCTCGGCGTAGAGCTTTTCCTGAAGCGCCTGGATCCGCGTGCGCTCGGTGGCGAGCGCCGCCTTCGCCCAGTCCTTGTCGAAGCCGCCGTCGGCGTCGGCGTCGACCTTCGCGAGATCGAACCGGCTGCCCGGCACGACGGTGACGATGCCGTCGGCCGCCGCGACGGAGGCGGGACCGTGCGCATCGATCAGCGCGGGCGCGATGCCTGCGATCTCGGCCGTCGCGGCCGCCCAGAGAGAAGAGGAAGGCGCCTTGCGCCGGGCATCCTCGACGGAACGGTCCGGCGACTTTGTCACACCGGCTGTCCCCGCCTTCTGGCGCCGATCCGTCTTGCGGTGCTTCTTGCTCATGGACAGACCTTCTACCGACCGATCGCGTCCCGGCCTAGATCGGGCACCCGCCTTGCATCCGAGGGCGACCCGATCCCTTCAGACCGCCATGCCCGATGGACGCCACGCTCATGAACCCGCCCGCGCAGCCGCCGCGAGACCTTCGCTCAGGACGCGACCGGTGAGGGCGCCGACCGGAACCGCCGGAGCGTGAGGCCCATCCCGACGATCTACTTCATCCGGCACGGGCAGACCGACTGGAACGCCGAGGGGCGCTTGCAGGGGCAGCGCGACATCGGCCTCAACGCCGTCGGGCAGGGGCAGGCGGCGGACGCCGCGGACCGGCTCGCGGCGCTCGCGGGCGACCGGCTCGCCGAGGCCGACTTCATCGCGAGCCCCCTGAGCCGCACGCGTCGCACCATGGAGATCCTGCGCGACCGCCTCGGCCTCGCGCCGACCGAGTACCGCAGCGATCCCCGGCTGATGGAGATCCATTTCGGGGCGTGGGAAGGGCAGACCTGGGCCGAGATCCGCCGCCGCGATCCCGGCGGCGCCGGCGCGCGCGACCGCGACCGCTGGGGCTATCGCCCCTCGGGCACCGGCGCCGAGAGCTACGCGATGCTGACCGAGCGCGTCGCGCCGGTCTTTTCCGACCTGGCGCCGGCCACCGTCGTGGTCGCCCATGGCGGCGTCGCCCGCGCGATGCTGGTGGCGCTCGGCCACCTCGACATTAAGGCCGCCCCGCGGATCGCCGTCCGCCAGGGCTCGGTGCTCGTCGTGGACGCGGCCGGATGGCGCTGGGCCTGAGGTTTGTCGCCGACCGTTCAAGCCCCGTTCAAAGGTCCGGTATACAGCGAGGTCTCGGGTCCGGTTCGCACGGCCTCGACCCGATCGGCGGACTGCCTCGATAACGGCACGATCCCGCGTCAGGAACGCGCTCCGATCGCCGGCCGGGTGCGCATGCGAGACAGACGGGAACCCAGCTCCGCCCGGAGCTGGCAGCGGAGCATGCGATGAGTAGCCTCGGCGAGATGATCCGGCCCGAAGTGGACCGGCACCCCGCGGCGACCCCGTCCGACCGGGCCGTGCTGCGCGGCCCGGTGCGTCCCGACCTGATCCGCGACGAGGTTCTTGGCGAGATCTTCGCCGAGACCGCGCGGGCACGGCCGGACCATCCGGCGCTGATCGACGGCGCCGCCAAGGACGCGTCGGGCCGGCACCCGCATCTCACCTATGCCGAGGTCTTCGCCCGCGCCGGACGGATCGCGGCGGCTCTCGCCCATCGCGGGATCGGACCGGGCGACGTGGTCGGCCTGTGGATGGCGCGCGGGCCGGACCTGCTCACCGCCCAGATCGGGATCACGCTGTCCGGCGCCGCCTGGCTGCCGTTCGACGCCGAGGCGCCGGCCGACCGGGTCGCGGTCTGCCTCGGCGACGCCGCTGCGAAGGCCCTGCT
>NZ_VRUV01000038.1:0-18475 GCF_008039455.1 Methylobacterium sp. WL116 | reverse complement strand
CCCGCATCCTATTCCGGCGACACGCCCGCCCCGCCACCTGCCCCGTCACCCGGTCGAGCCATGACGATCCGTCCCCTCGTGATCCTGCCCGATGCGCGCCTGCGCCTGCCGTCGGAGCCGGTCGGCCCCGTGACGAAGGAGATCCGCACCCTCGCCGACGACATGCTCGAGACGATGTACGACGCGCCCGGCGTCGGCCTCGCGGCGATCCAGATCGGCGTGACGAAGCGGATGGTGACCATCGACACCTCCAAGGAGGAGGGCGTGCGCAACCCGCAGATCTTCCTCGATCCCGAGATCGTCTGGGCCTCCGAGGAGACGCGGGTCTACGACGAGGGCTGCCTCTCGATCCCCGAGGTCTACGGCGAGGTCACGCGGCCGGACAAGGTGCGGGTGCGGTTCCGGGACCTCGACGGGGCGATGCAGGAGATCGAGGCGTCCGGCCTGCTCGCCACCTGCATCCAGCACGAGATCGACCACCTCAACGGCGTGCTGTTCATCGATCACCTGTCGAAGCTCAAGCGCGACCGGATCGTGAAGAAGTTCACCAAGGCGGCCAAGCGCGACGCGGCCTGATCGGACACCGGACATGCGCGTCGTCTTCATGGGCACCCCGGATTTCGCGGTGCCGACGCTCGCGCGTCTTTCCGAGGACGGCCACGCCATCGCGGCGGTCTACACCCGCGCGCCGGCGAAGGCCGGGCGCGGCATGGCGCTGCGCCCCTCCCCCGTCCATGCGCTCGCGGACCGGCTTGGCCTGCCGGTCCTGACCCCGTCGACCCTCAAGGACGCCGAGGCCGCCGAGACCTTCGCGCGCCACCGGGCCGACGTCGCCGTCGTCGTCGCCTACGGCATGCTTCTGCCGCAGGCGATCCTCGACGCGCCGCGCCACGGCTGCCTCAACCTGCACGGCTCGCTGCTGCCGCGCTGGCGCGGGGCGGCGCCGATCCACCGCGCGGTGATGGCGGGCGACGGGATGAGCGGCGTCGGCGTGATGCGGATGGAAGCCGGCCTCGACACCGGGCCGGTGGCGCTGGAAGCCCGCATCCCGATCCGCCCCGGCATGACCACGGGCGACCTGCACGACGCGCTGATGCCGGCGGGCGCCGACCTGATGGCGCAAGCTCTGCAGGAGCTCGACGCCGGCACTCTGACCTTCCGGCCGCAGGACGAGGACGGCGTGCTCTACGCCAGGAAGATCACCAACGACGAGGCGCGGATCGACTGGAACCGGGATGCCGCCGCGGTCGCGGCGCAGATCAACGGGTTGAGCCCGTTCCCGGGCGCCTATTTCGAGGTGGACCTCGGGAAGGGCGCCGAGCGGGTGAAGGTGCTCCGGGCTCTGCCCGCCACCGGATCGGGCGTCGCCGGAACGCTCCTCGACGCCGACGCCACGGTCGCCTGCGGCTCGGGCGCCGTGCGGATCCTGGAGGTCCGACGCGCCGGAAAGGGCGGCAGCGCCAGCGGTGCGGAGTTCCTGCGCGGGGCGCGGGTGGTTGCCGGCGCGCGTTTCCAGTGAGGGAAATCGACAACCGCCCGTTCCCTCCCCCACGGCGGCGCAGGGTACCTTCCCCCGCAGAGGGGGGAGGGAAAGGCGCGTCCTCCGCTCACCCGCAGAGACGACCCTGATGCCGCGTTACAAGCTCGTCATCGAGTACGACGGCGCGCCCTTCTGCGGTTGGCAGCGGCAGGCCGACGCGCCGAGCGTGCAGGGCGCGATCGAGACGGCGGTGACGCGGTTCTCGGGCGAGACGCAGGGGCTGACCTGCGCCGGGCGCACCGATTCGGGCGTGCATGCGACGCATCAGGTCGCCCATCTCGATCTCGCCAAGGCCTGGCGGACGGACGTGGTGCGCGACGCGCTGAACGCGCATCTGCGCCGGGTGCCGGTCTCGATCCTCTCGGCGGAGATCGTCCCCCCCGACTTCAACGCGCGGCATTGGGCGATCCGGCGGCACTATCGCTACCGCATCCTCGACCGGCGCAGCCCGCCGACCTTCACCGGCGGCCAAGTCTGGCACGTGCCCTGGGCGCTCGATGCGGCGGCGATGCACGCGGCCGGGCAGAGCCTGCTCGGCCTGCACGACTTCACCGCCTTCCGCGCCGCCGAGTGCCAGGCCAACAGCCCGGTGCGCACCCTCGACCGCCTCGACGTCGCCCGCCGTGCGATGGGATCGATGGAGGAGATCGTGGTCGAGACCCACGCCCGCTCCTTCCTGCACCATCAGGTCCGCAGCATGGTCGGCACGCTGATGCTCGCCGGAAGCGGGCGCCTCGATGCGGCCGGCCTCGCCGACATCCTCGCCTCGCGCGACCGCAGCCGCTGCGGACCGATGGCGCCCGCCTGCGGGCTGTGCTTCGTCGGCGTGGATTATCCCGCCGAGGGCCCACCCGTCTGGCCCGACGCCGGAAAGTAGGCGTCGAGCATCCGGCCGTAGATCGCCGTCAGGCGGTCGAGGTCGGCGACCGGCACGCACTCGTCGACCTGATGCATGGTCTCGCCGACGAGGCCGAACTCGATGACCGGGCAGAAATCCTTGATGAAGCGCGCGTCCGAGGTGCCACCGGTGGTCGAGAGCTTCGGACGCAGCCCGGTCTCGGCCTCGATCGCGTCGGAGACGAGCGCGACGAAGGCGTCGGGCTGGGTCAGGAAGGCCGGAGAGTTCGAGGGCGCGAGGTCGAGGGCGTAGCGGACCGTGCCGCCGGCGGCCGCGTCGAGGCGGCGGCGGATCTCGGCGGCGAGCGTCTGCGCGTCCCATCCCTCGTTGAAGCGGATGTTGAACACCGCCCGCGCGTCGGCCGGGATGACGTTGGTCGCGGGGTTGCCGACGTCGATCGTCGTGAATTCGAGGTTCGAGGCGTCGAAATGCGCGGTGCCGCCGTCGAGCGGGTCCGCGGCCAGCGCCGAGGCGAGGCGCAGCATGCCCGGGATCGGGTTCTCGGCCCGGTGCGGGTAGGCGACGTGGCCCTGCCGCCCGTGGACGGTGAGCTTGCCGGTGAGCGAGCCGCGCCGCCCGATCTTGATCGTGTCGCCCAGGGTGCTCGGGTTCGTCGGCTCGCCGAGCAGGCAATGGTCGAAGCGCTCGCCCCGGGCCTTCGCCCAGTCGAGCAGCTTGACGGTCCCGTTGACCGCCGGCCCCTCCTCGTCGCCGGTGATCAGGAAGGCGATCGAGCCGGGAAGACCCGGGCCGCGCGCCTGCAGGAACCGGAGCGTGGCGGCGAGCATGCAGGCGATGCCGCCCTTCATGTCCACGGCGCCGCGCCCGTAGAGAACGCCGTCGGCGACCGCGCCCGCGAACGGGCCGCTCCGCCACGCGGCGGCGTCTCCCGGCGGCACCACGTCGGTATGGCCGGCAAACAGCAGGCAGGGCGCGCCGGTGCCAATCCGGGCATAGAGGTTCTCGACGTCCGGCGTGCCGGACTCGGAAAAGACCGGCCGCGAGACGGCAAACCCGGCCGCGGTGAGGATCCGGTCGAGCAGCGCAAGCGCCCCGCCCTCCTCCGGGGTCACCGAGGGGCAGCGCAGCAGCGCCTGCGCCAGGTCGAGCGGGCTCGCCTCGGCGCTCACGCCGACGCCTCAACGATCGCCGAGGCCTCGCCCGCGGAGCTACCGTGACGGTGTGGATCCGTCGGCGCGATGGCGGAGGACGGCGGCTGCATCTTCAACCCTTCTTGAGAAACCGAGCTTACGACAACCCGGAGCAGGAACAGGCACCGCACCGCAAGGGCCGCGGCAGGATAGGAGCATCGCGGCATGGTTGCGAAGGCGTGGTCCGAGCTCGCCGCTTCCCGCAACCATCTCATCCTCATGGAGCCTCCGCCGGAGAAGCGATCGGGCGGGGACCGCCACACGGTGATGATCCCGGCGACGATCACCTGTCCCGACGGGACGACCCATGCCTGCGTGATCCGCGACATGTCGGTCGCGGGCGCGAAGCTCGCGATCTCGCGCCGCCATCGCCTGCCGCCGGGCTTCGACCTCACCGTGCCCGGGTACGACCATGCCTATCCGGTCGCACGCAAGTGGCAGCGCGGAGACTTCGCCGGCGTGGTGCTGACGCTTCCGAAGCCCGACGGCGAGCCGCATCCGGAATGATGCGCGGCTGCGCGAGGCGACCGCCGCCTCGCGCTCCGAGACCCGCGCGCGGCGGCTACTTCAGCACCGCCACCTGTGCGTCGCCGAGGCGACGCGTGACGCTGACGGTGACGTCGCTGCCGTGGCGTTGGAACCGCAGGTCGACACGCGAATCGCCCAGGCGCACGTTGTAGAGCGAGACCCCGTCAAGGAACGCCGGCAGGATCGGGTTGCGCAGGCGGACGCGGTTGCGCGCGTGGTCGAGCTCCAGCCCGAGGCAGGCCGAGAGGAAGGCGAACGGCGCCGCCGCGGCCCAGGCCTGCGGGCTGCACGCCACCGGGTAGGAGACCGGCCCGCGCTGGCGCCGGCGCATGAAGCCGCAGAACAGCTCCGGCAACCGCTTCTGATCCTGGTACAAGGCGGTCTCGAACATGCCCTGGAAGATGCGCGCGGCCTCGTGCTTGAGGTCGTAGCGGGCGAGCCCCATCGCGATGATCGCGTTGTCGTGCGGCCAGATCGAGCCGTTGTGGTACGACATCGGGTTGTAGCGCGCCTCGCCGCGGGCGATCGTGCGCACGCCCCAGCCGTTGAAGCCGTCCTTCGACAGCAGCGTCGCAGCCACCTGCGCCGCCCGCTCGGGCTTGGCGATGCCGGTGAACAGGGCGTGGCCCGCATTGGACGAGCGCACGGCGCATTGGCGCTTCTCGCCGTCGAGCGCCAGCGCGTAGGTGCCGATCTCGGCGTTCCAGAACGCGGCGTCGAACTTTTCGCGCAGGTCGTTCGCCTCGAGCGTTAGGCTCTCGGCCATGGCGTCGTGACCGAGCATCGCAGCGAGCTTGGCCATGCCGTTCTTGGCGGCGTAGACGTAGCCCTGGACCTCGCACAGCGCGATCGGGCCCTTGGCCAGGTGCCCGTCGGTGTGGAAGATCGAATCGTGGCTGTCCTTCCAGCCCTGGTTCTCCAGCCCCTTGTCGGTGTCGCGGGCGTACTCGACGAAGCCGTCGCCGTCGCGGTCGCCGTACTCGTTCATCCAGGCCAGCGCGAGCTCGAGCGCGGGCCAGATCCGGGTGATGGTCTCGCGGTCGCCGGTGACGGCGTAATAGTCCCAGGCCAGCATCACGAAGAGCGGCGTGCCGTCGATGGTGCCGTAATAGTGCCGGAACGGCACCTCGCCGAGCATCGCCATCTCGCCGCGGCGGGTCTCGTGCAGCACCTTGCCCGGCTGCGCGTCGGCGGCCGGATCGACGGTCTTGGCCTGCGTCACCGCGAGGTAGCGCAGCACGCCCTTGGCGAACTTCGGATCGATCCACAGCGCCATCATCGCGGTGATGATGCCGTCGCGCCCGAACACCGTGGAGTACCAGGGGATGCCGGCGAACGGGTAGATGCCCTCGGGCGTCCGGCTCGCCAGCATGTAGAGGTCGGCGGTGGCGCGGCAGGCGGCCTCGTTGAATTGGTCGTTCGACGAGATGATCGTGGTGATGCCGGCGGTCAGCTCGCGCAGGTCGCGCCGCGCATCGCGGTAGGCGCGGGCGAAGACCATGCCTTCGTAGAGGCCCTTCGGCGGCCGCACCGCGGTGCTGCCCGAGGCGAGCGAGAGCGCGGCGGCGGCATCCTCGCCGGTCTTCTCGGCGGACGGCGCGCTGGTGAAGGCGCGATGCGCCTCGCACACCACGCGGACGAACAGCGAGGCACGGCCCTCGGGCGCCAGAGTCACCTCGAAGACGGCACGGCCGGGCTCGAGCAGCTTCGGCTTGGGCCCGAAATGCAGCGCGGTGGTGCGCACGATCTCGTCGAGACCGACGTAGCGGAACTGCACCTCCTGGTCGCTCGCGACCTGCACCGCGCGCTTGCCGCGGCTGGTGCGCGCCGTGCCGCGGACCTCGAACAGGTCGCGGTAATCGGCATCGAACGTCACCTCGATGCGCAGGGTGCGCTGGCGCGAATCGTAGGAGCGCAGGCCGATCCGGTCGTAGCAGGCGCCGCGGAACAGGAATTTCGTGCGCTCGATCGCGATGATCTCGCGCGCCAGCGTGATCTCGTCGCCGCCGTCGAGGCGGATGTCGGGGGTCGTCATGTCGACCGAAAGCGCGCCGTTGTCGTCCTGCATCACCGAGGACAGCATCAGCGGGCGCTGGCCCTCGATGGTGAAGTGCAGGCGCGACAGGTAGCGCGTATCCTGAAAGTACAGGCCTTCCGGGCCGGGCTGCACGCCGATGTCGCCGAACGAATCCAGCACGGCGAAGGCCTCGCCGAACTTGAGCGAGCGCAGCGGCCGGTCCACCAGCGAGGTCTGCGCCTCGATGTGGTACTGCGGAAGCACCTCGTCGGCATCCTGGAAGCCGCGCGGAATCTTCTGCTGCGCCTCGCTGCCGGGCTGCGCCTTTGCCGTCATCGTGTCCGCCATGCGTGACCTGCTCCGCGCATCCTGGAGTGCGAATCGAAAGGGCCGCCGGATCGCGCCTTTGCGATGCGGCGGCCCTGGTGACCGTCTGATTGAGCCGTTTGTACGACGGGGCGAGGACGGAGAAAACCCTGCCCGCGCCGCTTCGACGGCTCTTGGGCGGCCCTTGCAAGCCGAATGCCGGATGCGGCGGCGGCCGAGGCCCGCCGCGACCGGATCAGGCCGGCATCGCGGCGATCGAGATCGCCGGGCGGGCCGAGCCGTTCATCTCGCCGTAATGCGGGGCGAAGGCGGAGGCGGTCGGCAGGGCGATCACCGAATCGCGGGCGGCGAGCAGTTCCTCGTAGGCGGCGACGTACTTCTTGACCATGCACTCGGCGGTGAACGCGGTCTCGAAGTGGCGGCGGACGCCGGCGCGGCTCATGGTCTTGACCTTGGCCACCGCGGCGACCGCGTCGTCCATGGTCTCGCACAGCACGCCGCTGACGCCGTCGGCGATCACCTCCGGCACGGAGCCGTTGCGGAAGGCGATCACCGGAGTACCGGCCGACATCGCCTCGATCATCACCAGGCCGAAGGGCTCCGGCCAGTCGATCGGGAAGGCGAGCGCCAGGGCGTTGCCGAGGAATTCCTTCTTCTGCTCCTCGTTGATCTCGCCGATATACTCGATCAGCGGGTGGTGGATCATCGGCTCGATGACCTCGTCCCAGTAATCCTGATCGGCCTTGTCGACCTTGGCGGCGATCTTCAGCGGCGTGCCGGAGCGGATCGCCATCTCGATGGCGCGGTCCGGGCGCTTCTCCGGCGAGATGCGGCCGAGAAAGGCGAGGTAGCCGCCCTTGGCCTCGGGGGAATACGGGCAGTTCTGGGCCGGCAGGCCGTGATGGATCGTCGACAGCCAGTTGACGTTCGGCGGCATCGGCTCGCGCTGGTTGTCGGAGATCGACACCAGCGGCATCCCGGTGAAGGTCTTGTAGACGGGCATGAAGTCCGGCACGTCGAGGCGGCCGTGCATCGTGGTGATGCACTTGTGGTTCAGATCCTCGAACATGGGATACTGCAGCAGATCGATGTGAAAATGCAGGATGTCGAACTCGTGCGCCCGACGATGAACCTGGTGCAGCATCGCGAGATGGCTCGCGGTATGATCGCGATAGCCCAGAAGACGCAGACCTTCGGGCGTGCAGGCCGCGAGCTTGGCGGACGTCTCGGAATCGCCGCTCGCGAACAAGGTAACGTCGTGGCCCTGGCGGACCAGTTCTTCGGTGATCCAGCTGACGACGCGCTCTGTGCCGCCGTAGAACTTGGGCGGTACGGCTTCCGAGAGCGGGGCGATCTGGGCAATGCGCACGAAAGGTCTCCTGAGTAGCCTGCGTTTCGGGGATCTAACCCGACCCGGGCTGAGTGGGACATGAACGAAACCCACGGCCAAGGTTATGGTTCCTTGTGCGGTGCAAAGGCAGCGCTTCGTCGTCTTCACCGGGACTTGTCCCCGGTATCCTCGACGACCGGTCGGCCCGCGATGCCCGATCGAGCCGCGAGCCCCGTGGACCGGGACGCCGGCGGACAAGGCGATCCGCGGAGCGCACAAGAATCGAAATCGTAACGAGCAGCTTTGAAGTATTACAAATCGATATTGTGGCCTTTCGGCGACGCCTTCGGAAGGATCATATCCGTCGACCGCTTTCCGCGCTGAGATCATTGCAAGCACCGCACGCCATCGCTCAAGGATTGCGCGGAGCCGATCGGCTTCGAATATCCGAGCGCGAGCGAAAACCATGGTCGGTGATGGTGGAGATGCGAGACGGCCCCGTCATGAAACCATCGGTTGCTTTCTCGCCGCGGTGGCCGGCCTGCTGGCGGGTGTCGCATCCCCGGTCCCAGCACTGGCCGGCCCGGCCACGGACGAGGTCGTCCTGTCCGAGCTGAGCGTGACCGGCACGGGCGGCGAGCGGGCGGGCGGACCGGTGGTCGGCTATCGCGCCACGCGCTCGGCGACGGCCACGCGCACCGACACGCCGCTGGCCGACACGCCGCAATCCGTCCAGGTGGTGCCGCGCGACGTGTTGGTGGATCAGCAGGACGTTCGGCTCGGCGACGCGCTGCAGAACGTCAGCAACGTGCAGCCGGGCGGCACCCTGCAGGGCCGCAGCGAGACCTTCATCATCCGCGGCTTCGCCACGCAGACCTACGCCATCGACGGCATCCCGCTGAACCAGGCGAGCAACTTCTACACCGTCCAGCGCGACCTCGCCGACGTGGAGCGCATCGAGGTGCTGAAGGGACCGGCCTCGGTGCTGTACGGCCGCGGCGAGCCCGGCGGCCTCATCAACATCGTCACCCGGCAGCCGACGCTCGTCCCGTCCGGCGACCTCAGCATCCAGGGCGGCAGCTTCGGCTTTCGGCGCGTGCAGGGCTCGGTGTCGAGCGCCATCCCGGCCGTTGAGGGCCTGGCGGCCCGCATCAGCTTCGCGGGACAGTCCGACCCGACCTTCCGCAACTACGGCGATCGCGACAATGCCCGCACCTTCGTGGCGCCGGCCTTCGCCTGGAACCCGTCTCCCGACACCCGCGTGTCGTTCGTCGGCGAGTTCACCCGCACCGACACCCAGTACGACGAGGGACTGATCGCCCGGAACGGACGCGTCCCCCTCGACGACATCGGCCGCTACTACGGCGAGCCCTTCAGCCGCTACAACGCCACGGCGAATTTCGGCGTGCTCCGCATCGAGCACGACGTGAACGAGTCCATCACCCTACGCGAGGTCTTTAGCGCCCAGGGCGGCGCCTTCGATCTCGTCGCGACCCGTGCGACGGGCCTGACCGACAACAACAGGACCGTGTCACGGCGCGAGACCGCGGTCCGCTCGGCCTATGCCTCGATCGACAGCCAGACCGAGATGGTCGCGAAGTTCGACCTGTTCGGGCTGCGCAACACCGTGCTGGTCGGGTTCGAGTACACCGACGGCTTTCGCCATTCCTACACGACGCAGAGCACCGGCTATCCGTCGGTCAGCTTCCTCACGCCGACCTTCGGCTCGCCCATCGTCGGCACGGCGCTGCAGGGCGACCTCCGCCAGAGAAGCGAGCTCTACGGCCTCTACCTCCAGGACCAGGTCGACCTCGGCTACGGCCTGCAGGTGCTGATCGGGGTCCGCTACGACACCGGAACGCAGTTCTACTTCAACCGGACGCCGACCTCGCGCACGATCCCGCCGGACCTGGCGTTGTCCGGGACCTCGCCGCGGGTCGGCCTCGTCTACCGGCCGTTCGATCCGCTGACGCTCTATGCGAGCTACACGACGTCGTTCAAGCCGCAGACCGCCAACGTCCTCAACGTCTCGAACCCGACGCCCGAGACCGGGGACCAGGTCGAGGTCGGAAGCCGCCTCGACCTCACGCCGGACCTGACCCTGAGCGCGGCCGCCTTCCGCATCACCCGCCAGAACGTGGCCGCCGCCGACCCAGTCAACACCGGCTTCTCGGTGATCACCGGCGAGCAGCGCTCGCAGGGCGTCGAGGCGGATCTGGCTGGCCAGATCCTGCCGGGCTGGAAGGTCATTGGCAGCGTCGGCTACCTCGATGCGCGGATCACCAAGGATGACGTCTACGTCGTCGGGAACCGCCTGATCGGCGTGCCGAGCTTCAGCACCAGCCTGTGGTCGACCTACCAGTTCCAGGAGGGCCCGTTGCGCGGCTGGACCGTCGGCGGCGGCATCACCTATGTCGGGCGGCGCACCGGCGACCTGAACAACAGCTACTCCGTCGGCGGCTATGCGCGCCTCGACGCGGCCGTGTTCTACGATATCGACGAGCACGCCCGCTTCTCGCTGAATGCCCGCAACCTCACCGACCGGCGCTACATCGAGCAGCCGTTCAACCCGTTCAACAACGCCCCGGGCGCGCCGCTCTCGGTGCTCGCCACGATCACGGCCAAGCTGTGAGCCGAGCCCCGGACGCGTCGCTCGGGACGGCGGGGCCGATCGGGCATCCGCGAAGGCATTGAAGCGGCGCGCGGTTTCTGCCATAAGCCGCCCCGCGTGGAACCGCCCGGCCGGTTAGGGCTGCCGTGGCGGTTCATGCTGCTCCACCAGAAGCATCCATCGAGCGCACCCCTCCGGCCATCGTCGGACGGCTGGGGTTTCGCGCAGCGGAGAGCCAAATGCCCAAGCTGAAGACCAAATCGGGCGCCAAGAAGCGCTTCAAGATCACCGGGACCGGCAAGGTCATGTACGCCCAGGCCGGCAAGCGCCACGGGATGATCAAGCGGACGACGAAGCAGATCCGCAACCTGCGCGGCACCACCACCCTGTTCGAGGGCGATGCCGCCAACGTGAAGAAGTACTTCCTGCCCAACAGCCGGTAAGCCCTTCACGACCGCCGAGACTGCTTTTTTCGATCCAGGAGATACACCATGGCCCGCGTCAAACGCGGCGTGACCAGTCACGCCAAGCACAAGAAAGTCCTCAAGGCCGCCCGTGGCTATTACGGCCGGCGCAAGAACACGATCCGCATCGCCAAGCAGGCGGTCGAGAAGGGCATGCAGTATGCCTACCGCGACCGCAAGAACAAGAAGCGCACGTTCCGCGCCCTCTGGATCCAGCGCCTGAACGCTGCCGTCCGCGAGCACGGCCTGACCTATTCGCGCTTCATCGACGGCTTGGCGAAGTCCGGCATCGCGGTCGACCGCAAGGCGCTGTCCGACCTCGCGATCCACGAGCCGGCGAGCTTCGCCGTCGTGGTCGAGAAGGCCAAGGCCGCCCTGCCCGCTCAGTCCGCCAAGGCCGCCTGAGCCTCATCCGAGCGACGAACCGGCGAAAGGCGCGGGGCTCCCTCGGGGAGCGCCGCGCCTTCGTCATGTTCGCACACCCTGTGACCACGAGCCTGCGCGCCGACGGCGCCGGGCGGTGAACCGCACGCGACGGGACAGCGATGACCGATCTCGACACCCTCGAACGCGACCTGCTCGCCCAGGTCGCGGCCGCCGCCGACGAGGCGTCGCTCGAGGCCCTGCGCGTCGCGGCGCTCGGCAAGAAGGGCAGCGTCTCCGAGTTGCTGAAGACGCTGGGCGCGATGAGCCCGGAGGAGCGCAAGCAGCGCGGCCCGCTCATCAACGGCCTGCGCGACCGGGTGCAGGGCGCGATCGCCCAGCGCCGCGACGCGCTCGCCGAGGCGGCCCTCGAAGCGCGGCTCGCGGCCGAGCGCATCGACGTGACCCTGCCGCTGCGCGAGGCGCCCGAGTCCCGCGGCCGCATCCACCCGATCAGCCAGGTCATCGACGAGATCACCGCGATCTTCGCCGACATGGGGTTCTCGGTCGCCGAAGGCCCGGACATCGAGACCGACGAGCTGAACTTTACCGCGCTGAACTTCCCGCCTGGGCATCCGGCGCGGGAGATGCACGACACCTTCTTCCTGGCGCCCGACGCCGAGGGCAAGCGCAAGGTGCTGCGCACGCACACCTCGCCGGTCCAGATCCGCACCATGCGGTCGCAGACGCCGCCGATCCGTGTGATCATCCCGGGCCGGACCTACCGGCACGATTCCGACCAGACCCACACGCCGATGTTCCATCAGGTCGAGGGGCTGGTGATCGACAAGGCGGCCAACATCGCCAACCTGAAATGGGTGCTCGAGGCGTTCTGCAAGGCGTTCTTCGAGGTCGACGCCGTCAAGATGCGCTTCCGACCCTCGTTCTTCCCCTTCACCGAGCCCTCGGCGGAGGTCGACATCCAGTGCTCGCGCAAGGGCGGCGAGATCCGCTTCGGCGAGGGCACCGACTGGCTCGAGATCCTCGGCTGCGGCATGGTGCACCCGAACGTGCTGCGGAATTGCGGCCTCGACCCGAGCGAGGTCCAGGGCTTCGCCTTCGGCGTCGGCATCGACCGCATCGCCATGCTCAAGTACGGCATGCCGGACCTGCGGCCGTTCTTCGAGGCCGACCTGCGCTGGATCGAGCATTACGGCTTCCGCCCGCTCGACGTGCCGAGCCTGATCGGCGGCCTGACGGGGTAGAAAGGGTGAGCGCCATGACGGAACGCGAAGTGGAAAACGTTGTCTCTTCGGTGCTCGAACACCGCTTTCCCGGTGGGCAATACAAGGCAGCGGAGGTTCGATTCGATACGGATTTCGATGGCGCCCCGATCATCCGCGTGACGGCTCGGTACAACACGCGACCGGCCAGTCGCGCCGAACTCGTGCGAACGGTGCATGCGATCCGGGATGCCCTCATCGCTCGCGGCGACGATCGTTTCGTGTTCCTGAGCAACGACATCGCCGACGAGCGGCAAGTTCACGCGGACGTGGACTGACGCCATGTCCACGATGGTCGCACGCCTGCTACGATTGGCCGAGGATATCGTCGACGCCCACCCGGACAGTTCGAGCGTGAAGCGGCGCGCCGTCAGCACGGCCTATTACGCTGCATTCCACGCCCTCGCCCGCCTGTGTGCCGACACCCTTCTCGGCGATTCCGATCGCGCGTCGAGCGAATACGAGAAAGTCTACCGCGCGCTCGATCACGGTTCGCTTCGCACGGCCTTCCAGCCCAAAGGCAGCCCGCTCGCGACGAATGTCTCGCTCAAACGGATCGGCGACCTGATCGTGCCGTTGCAGGGGGCACGCATGCTCGCCGATTACGCACCACCCCGCCTCGGCTTCTACCAGGAAAATGCAGCTCGCGATCACCTGGAGCAGGCCCGCGAGCTGGTCGGCCTCCTCGAAGCCTTGAGCGCATCCGAAAGGATGAGCTTGGCGATCCACCTGATTTTCAAAGACAGACCGAAATGAAATTCACCCTCTCCTGGCTCAAGGACCACCTCGACACCGAGGCGTCCCTCGACGTGATCGCCGAGACGCTCACCCGCATCGGGCTCGAGGTCGAGGGCATCGAGGACAAGGCGGCGGCGCTGAAGCCCTACGTGGTGGCGAAGATCCTCACCGCCGAGCAGCATCCCAACGCCGACCGGCTCAGGGTCTGCAGCGTCGACGCCGGGGACGGGCAGCCGCTCCAGGTGGTCTGCGGCGCGCCGAACGCGCGCGCCGGCCTGCTCAGCGTGTTCGCGCCGCCGGGCACCTACGTGCCGGGCAAGAACATGACCCTCTCGGTGGGCAATATCCGCGGCGTCGAGAGCCGCGGCATGCTGTGCTCAGGGGCCGAGCTCGGCCTCGGGGACGACCACGACGGCATCCTCGAGCTGCCGGCCGACGCGCCGGTGGGCACGCCCTACGCGCTGTGGGCCGGGCTCGACGATCCGGTGATCGAGATCAACCTGACGCCGAACCGCCCGGACTGCGCCTCGGTCCACGGCATCGCCCGCGACCTCGCCGCCACCGGCATCGGTGCCCTGAAGCCCCTGGCCGAGCCGCCGATCCGCGGCGAAGACCCCTGCCCGGTCGCCGTCGCCCTCGACATTCCCGAGGCGGCGCGCGACCTCGCCCCGCACTTCGCCCTCCGCCGCGTGCGCGGCGTGCGCAACGGGTCCTCGCCGGACTGGATGCAGGCGCGGCTGCGTGCGATCGGCCTTCGCCCGATCAACGCGCTGGTCGACATCACCAACTACATGACCTTCGACCAGGGCCGGCCGCTGCACGTGTTCGACGCCGCCAAGGTGGCCGGCGGCCTGACCGTCCGGCTCGCCCGCGAGGGCGAGACCCTGAAGGGCCTCGATGGGCGCGAGCACGCGCTCGGCGGCGAGATGGTCGTCATCGCCGACGACAACGGCGTCGAATCCATCGCCGGCATCATCGGCGGGGCGGCCTCGGGCTGCGACGCCTCCACCACCGACGTGCTGATCGAATCGGCGCTGTGGAACCCGGCCAACATCGCGCAGACCGGACGGCGGCTCGGCGTGATCACCGATGCGCGCTACCGCTTCGAGCGCGGCGTCGACCCGGCCTCGACGCTGCCCGGGCTCGACCGCGCGACCCAGCTCGTCCTCGACCTCTGCGGCGGGATCCCGTCCGAGGCGACGATCGCCGGCGCGATGCCCAAGACCGACCGCGTCGTCGACTTCCCCTGGACCGAAGTGCGGCGTCTGGCCGGGATCGAGCTGTCCCGCGCCGAGATGACCGTCACGTTGGAGGCGCTCGGCTTCCAGGTCTCCGGCACCGGCGACCGGGCGAAGGTGCTGCCGCCGTCGTGGCGGCCCGACATCGAGGGCGAGGCCGACCTCGTCGAGGAGATCATCCGCATCGCGGGCCTCGACCGGATCGAGCCGAAGCCGCTGGCGCCGCTGGCCGGCCTCGCGCGCCCGACGCTGACGCTGATCCAGAAGCGCACCCGCCGCGCCAAGCGCGCGCTGGCGAGCCGCGGCCTGATGGAAGCGGTGACGTGGTCGTTCATCCCGCACGACGACGCGGTGCTGTTCGGCGGCGGCGGCGCCGACCTGGTGCTGGCCAACCCGATCGCCTCGGAACTCTCCGACATGCGGCCGAGCCTGGTGCCGGGCCTGCTGCGCGCGGCGCAGCGCAACGCCGACCGCGGCTATCCCGATGCCGCCCTGTTCGAGGTCGGGCAGTGCTTCGCCGACGACACGCCGGAGGGACAGACCATCCGCGCCGCGGCCGTGCGCCGGGGAACGGCCAACCTCGCGGGCGGCGGGCGCCACTGGGACGGCACCGCGCCGACCGTCGACGCCTTCCAGGTCAAGGCCGACGCGATGGCGATGCTGGCCGCCCTCGGCGTTCCGACGGGCGGGCTCCAGGTCGTGGCGGGCGGCCCGGACTGGCTGCATCCCGGCCGCTCGGGCACGCTCCAGTTCGGCCCGAAGAACCCGGTCGGCTTCTTCGGCGAGGTGCATCCGCGGGTGATGAAGGCGCTGGATCTCAAGGGCACCCTGGTGGCGTTCGAGATCGTCCTCGACGCGATCCCGGCCCCGAAGCTGAAGCCGACCAAGACCAAGGGCGCGGCGACGCTCTCGGACTTCCAGCCGCTGTCGCGCGACTTCGCCTTCGTCGTCGGCCGCGACGTCGCCGCCGGCGAGATCGTCAAGGCGGCGGCCGGCGCCGAGCGCAAGCTCGTCACCGGCGTCGACGTGTTCGACGTCTACGAGGGCACCGGCATCCCGGACGGCTCGAAATCGGTGGCGATCGCGGTGCGGCTGCAGCCGCTGGAGCGGACGCTGACCGATGCGGAGATCGAGGCGGTGAGCGCCCGGATCGTCGCCGAGGTCGGCCGCAAGACCGGCGCGACGTTGCGCGGCTGAACCCCGCGCCCCGACGACCATACCGGCGCGCGACCTGCACGCGACGCGATCGGCACGCAACGAGGGCGACCCGACCATGACCGACGCCGAAGCGCTCCGCCAGGCACTGTCCCTTGCCGAGACCCTGCCCGAGCCGCTGCTGCGTCGCGCCCTGGCCGAGCCGGATCTCGTCGCGGACGAGACCCTTCGCCTCCTCTCGGTGGCGGCCGAGGGCGCCGAGCTGACGCCGGAGCAGGAGAACCTGCTGTTCTGGGGGCTGCACGTGCTCGCCCATGCCCGCGATCCGCGGCTGCTCGCCCCGCTCCTGCGCTTCCTGCGCCAGGACGAGGAGATTGTGGACGCGGTGCTCGGCGACGCCGTCACCACGACGCTCGCCCGCATGATCGCGAGCCTGTTCGACGGGCGGACCGATGGGATCTTCGCGCTGATCCTCGACAGCACGGTCGACGATGCGGTGCGCCAGGCGCTGCTGTCCGGCTGCGTCTTCCTGGCGATCGAGGGTCGGATTCCGCGCCAGACCCTGCGCGACCTGCTGGTCCGCTTCGACGACGCGAAGGCCGCCGTCGAGGAGGCGGTCGGCTGGATCGCCTGGGAGGAGGCGATCGCCTATCTCGGCCTGCGCGAGCTCGCCCCGCGGGCCGAGGCGGCCCGGCGCGACAAGCGCATCACCGACGAGTTCAGCGATGCCGCGTGGTTCAAGGAGACCCTGCGCGAGGCCGAGCGCAAGCCCAACGACCGGTCGCGCCTCGACGCGTGGAACCACGGCTACCTCGACGACCCGATCGTTCAGCTCGCCTGGACCAAGGCCGGCTACGGCCTGCCGACGGTCAACCCGTTCAAGGACGTCGGCCGCAACGATCCCTGCCCGTGCGGCAGCGGCAAGAAGTTCAAGAAGTGCTGCCTCGGCAAGGTGGATGCCGAAGCGGAATGGACTCCGCCATCAGGCTTGTGACGGCACCGCGCCGCTGAGCGGGTTCGCCTCGTCCCAGGCGTAGCCCAAGGTCTCGAACCGCATCGCGCGGGCATCGACCATCAGCAGCCGCCCGACCAGCGGCTCGCCGAAGCCGGTCACCGCGCGGATCACCTCCATCGCCATCAGCGAGCCCATCACGCCGGCGAGCGCCCCGAGCACGCCGGCTTCCGCGCAGGGCGGCACGGTGCCGGGCGGCGGCGGGTTCGGGAACAGGCAGCGGTAGGTCGGGTTCGGGTCGCCGTCCGGCCCGGTCTCGTGGGCGCGGATCGTCGTCAGCGTGCCGTCGAAACGGCCGAGGGCGGCGGTGACCAAGGGGCGGCGCGCCCGGTAGCAGGCGTCGGACACGGCGTAGCGGGTCGCGAAGTTGTCCGAGCCGTCGGCGACGACGTCGTACGCGGCGGCCAAGGCTTCGGCGGATGCGGCATCGATCCGGATCGGATGGGCGACCACCGTCACGTTCGGGTTGAGGCGGGCGACGGCGTCCGCGGCGCTTTCGACCTTCGGGCGGCCGAGATCAAGTGTGCCATGGATGATCTGGCGCTGCAGATTCGAGAGCGAGACCGTGTCGTCGTCGACGATGCCGATCGTGCCGATGCCGGCGGCGGCCAGGTACTGGATCAGCGGGGCGCCGAGCCCGCCGGCACCGATCACGAGCACGCGCCCCGCCTTCAGCCTGCCCTGCCCGGGGCCGCCGATCTCCGGCAGCACGAGGTGGCGGGCGTAGCGTTCGATCTCGTCGGATGTCAGGGCCATGCGCAGCAGATAATCCGCGCGACCGGCCGGTGAAAGCGCGACGGCCCGTGAAAGGCGCATGGTCTGGGAACGGCGACGCGCGACCGCATCATGAAAAACGCCGCCTCGCGGAGCGAGACGGCGTTTTGAAATTCCCCGGGCCTCGGCGGAGCGATCAGCGCGGCGCCAGGATCATGATCATCTGGCGGCCTTCGAGCATCGGCTCGCTTTCCACCTTGGCGATCTCGGCGGTCTCGGTCTTCACCCGCTCGAGCAGGCGCAGGCCGATATCCTGGTGCGCCATCTCGCGGCCGCGGAAGCGCAGGGTCACCTTGACCTTGTCGCCCTCCTCGAAGAAGCGCTGCACCGACTTCATCTTGGTGTCGTAGTCGTGCTTGTCGATGCCGGGGCGGAGCTTGATCTCCTTGACCTCGACCGTCTTCTGCCGCTTGCGGGCCTCGTTCTGCTTCTTCTGTTCGTTGAAGCGGAAGCGGCCGTAATCGAGCAGCTTGCAGACGGGAGGAACGGAGTTCGGTGCGATCTCGACGAGGTCGAGGCCGGCCTCTTCGGCCAGGGCCAGAGCATCGAAGAAGGCGACGACGCCCCGGTTCTGGCCGGTGTCGTCGATGAGCTGCACTTCGCGCACGCCGCGGATGTCCCGGTTGGCGCGAGGCCCGTCCTTCTGCGGGGCCGGCATGGCTCTCATGGGTCTACGAATGGCGGTGTTCTCCTGATGCAACGACGAAACGGCGGCCCCTGGCATCCCGTTCCAGGCTGCCCAGACCACCGATCGCTCCGGCCTATCCCGGACAGCTTACCTTGGCCGAACCGTGCGGCAAGTCAACACATGCCGCCGTCTCGACGCAAAACGATACCGGCTCCCGCGATGCCAAAACCTTTTCCCGGATGTGAAGCTTGCGGGCCAAAAGCACAAGCCCCCATCGCGACGCGGGGTCAGGCGGGCTCCGATCGGCCGAGCAGCTTGGCGTAGATCGCCAGCGTGTCGCCGACCATGCGCTCCAGGGAGAAGTTCGCCTCCACATGGGCGCGCTCGCGGCGGGCCAGCGCGTCGCGCGCGCTGGCGC
>NZ_VRUV01000389.1:0-4348 GCF_008039455.1 Methylobacterium sp. WL116 | reverse complement strand
GCGCGCGGGCCGGCGCCGACCAGCCGGTCGGCCAGCGCCTCCATGCCGGGATTGTGGCCGACCAGGATCAGCGTCTCGGCGGAATCGGGGGCGGCGCGGACCGCCTCGAGCAGCGATGCCGGCGGCGCCTCGTAGATCGTCTCGACGATCTGCGCGGGAACCGCGCCGAGCGAGGCGGCCACCGCCTCCCAGGTTTCCCGCGTGCGCTTTGCGGGCGAGACCAGGGCGAGGTCGGGCTGCAGGCCCTCGCTCGCGAGGTAGGCGCCCATCCGCGGCGCGGCCTCGCGCCCCCGGGCGTCGAGGGGCCGGTCGATGTCGGGGACGCCCGCCGGCCGGTCCGACTTGGCGTGGCGCAGGAGCAGCAGGCGGCGCATCAGGCGAACCCGACGATCGGATGCGGGGTGTAGAGCGACTCCAGCGCCGCGATCTCGTCGTCCGTGAGCACGAGGTCGAGGGCCGCGACCGCATCGGTCAGGTGGCCGGGCTTCGCGGCGCCGATGATCGGCGCGGCGACCTCGGGCTTGGCCGCGACCCAGGCCAGGGCCACCTGCGCGCGCGGCACGCCGCGGGCCTCGGCGATCTCGGCGACCTTGGCGATGATCGCCCAGTCGGCGTCGGCCGCCGCGTCGTAGAGGCCCTTGCCGACGGCGTCGCTGTCCTGGCGCGCGCTGGTGGCGTCGGCGTCGCGGGTCAGCCGCCCGCGGGCGAGCGGGCTCCACGGCAGCACGGCGATCCCCTGGTCGCGGCAGAGCGGCAGCATCTCGCGCTCCTCCTCGCGATGCAGCAGGTTGACGTGGTTCTGCATGGTCGCGAACCGGGTCCAGCCGTGGAGATCGGCGGTGTAGAGCGCCTTCGAGAACTGCCACGCATACATCGACGAGGCGCCGAGATACCGCGCCTTGCCGGCCTTCACCACGTCGTGCAGCGCCTCCAGCGTCACCTCGATCGGGGTCTCGTAGTCCCAGCGGTGGATCTGGAACAGGTCGACGTGGTCCATGCCGAGCCGCTTCAGGCTGGCGTCGATCGCCGCGAAGATCGCCTTTCGCGACAGCCCGCCGGCATTGGGCCGGTCCGTCAGCGGGTAGAAGCACTTGGTCGCGACGACGAGGCTGTCGCGGTCGCCGTAATCGCGCAGCGCCCGGCCGACGATCTCCTCGCTGGTGCCGTCGGAATAGTAGTTGGCCGTGTCGAAGAAGTTGATGCCGAGGTCGAGCGCCTGGTGGATCAGCGGGCGGCTCTCGTCCTCCGGCAGCGTCCAGGGATGGGGGCCGCGCTCGGGGATGCCGTAGGTCATGCAGCCGAGGCAGAGGGCGGACACGTCGAGGCCGGTGCGGCCGAGTTTCTTCATCTTCATGCGGCGGCTCTTGGTTCTCTCGATCTGACGGCCGCGTTTTGGCCAAGGTAGCAGGCGGCGTTCCGCTGCCCCCAATTCATCGCCTCATCCTGAGGTGCCCGCGCGAGCGGGCCTCGAAGGAGCCCTCCCGAGGTCGCGCGGTCCCTGGAACCCTCCTTCGAGGCCTCCGCTTCGCTGCCGGCACCTCAGGATGAGGGGGGGTGGAGGGGAAGAGCGGAAGGCTCAGCCCCCCCGCCCCTCGCGCCGCATCATGAAGGCCAGCTTCTCGAACAGGCTCACGTCCTGCTCGTTCTTGAGCAGCGCGCCGTGCAGCGGCGGGATCAGCTTGCGGGCGTTGGTCTCGCGCAGGGTCTCGGGGTCGACGTCCTCCGAGACCAGGAGCTTGAGCCAGTCGAGCAGCTCGGAGGTCGAGGGCTTCTTCTTGAGGCCCGGCACCTCGCGGGTCTCGAGGAACACCCGCAACGCCTCCTCGACGAGGCAGTGCTTGATGCCGGGATAGTGCACCTCGACGATTCGCCCCAGCGTCTGCGCGTCCGGGAACTTGATGTAGTGGAAGAAGCACCGGCGCAGGAACGCGTCCGGCAGCTCCTTCTCGTTGTTCGAGGTGATGATCACCACCGGGCGGCGAGCCGCCTTCACCGTCTCGCCGGTCTCGTAGACGAAGAACTCCATGCGATCGAGCTCGGTCAGCAGGTCGTTCGGGAACTCGATATCGGCCTTGTCGATCTCGTCGATCAGCAGCACCGGGCGCGCGTCGGCCGTGAAGGCCTCCCACAGCTTGCCGCGGCGGATGTAGTGGGAAATCTCCGAGACGCGGGGATCGCCGAGCTGCGAGTCGCGCAGCCGCGAGACGGCGTCGTACTCGTACAGGCCCTGCTGCGCCTTGGTGGTCGACTTGACGTTCCAGGTGAGCAGGTCGGCGCCGAGCCCCTTGGCGATCTCCTCGGCCAGCACCGTCTTGCCGGTGCCGGGCTCGCCCTTCACCAGCAGCGGCCGCTCCAGCACGATGGCGGCGTTGACGGCCGCTGTGAGGTCGGGCGTCGCGACGTAGGACTCGGTTCCGGTGAAGCGCATCGGGCTGTTTCGTCCTGGCGGGCCGGCACGGCCGACCCGTCCGACATAGGGCGCAAAGCCTGTCGCGGGCAACGCCCCAGGGACGCGGCCCGCTCATCCCGAGGCCCGTGGGTCGGGACCCATGAGGTCCGGCGGGCCGCCGCCCCGCCGTCGCGGGGAGCCGGACCGCGACGCGATCGACCGCGTCGCGGTCCGGTCTTCGCCCGGCCTAGCGGTCGGCCTTGGCGCCTGCGGTGGTCAGCTCGATGTAGCGCAGGGTCGTCGGGCGCACGAGCTCGCGCACCTTGGCGGCCATGCCCTCCTCCTCCTTCAGCGATTGCTGGAAGGCCGCGGCATGGCCCTGCTGGCCCGCCGCCTCGCCGATCGCCAGCAGCGAGGTGTAGGCGGCGATCTCGAAGTTCTCGAAGGCGTGGTTGGCGTAGGCGTTCTTCAGGATCTCGTCCTGGGCCGGGGCATGCCCCAGCGCCATCATGTTGCCGACGAAGCCGAGAAAGCCCTCCTTGAGCGCCGAGGGGCTCTTGGAGAGGCCGTGCAGCGCCTCCTCCAGGCGGGTGCGCTGGCCATGGGTCTCGTCGATGTGGCGGCGGAGCGCCGCCTCCATCTCGGGATAGTTCTGCAGCCGTTCGACCTGACGCTCCATGATCTGGAGCGCCTGCATCTCCAGGGCATGCGTGTTCTTCAGCGCCGTGACGTAGATGTCGCGCGTGTCGAGGGCCATGTTCGGATCTCCTAATCGGCGGCCGGAGCCCGGCCGCGCCTATGGGAGAGACCCGGCGCCCGCCGGCCAAGTTTCCCGGGAGTCGCGCACGCGCTCAATGTGACGCAGCGCGGCGGATCTCCCGCGTGCGTCTCGCGCGTGGACGGCGCACCCAAGCCTCCCCCGCACCCAAGCCGGGCTCGCCCGCCTCGGGCACACGGGGTGCGGATCTCGGGCGGGCCCGAGATCCGTCGGGGGGAGGGAAAAGCCGGTGCTCCTCAGGCGAGCAGGGTGTCGGACGGCTCGCTGTCGGAGGGGCGGTCGTCCTCGGAGCTTTCCGGGGCGGTCTCGATCACCGGCTCGACCGCGGCGGCGACCGGCTCCGAGCGGATCGTCACGGTGTCGCCCTCGATGGAGAAGCGGACGTTCATGGCGGCGGCGCGGGCGACGAGGCCGGCATAGTAGGGCAGGATGCCGTGGGCATCGACGACGCCGTTCTCGGGCGTGCCGGCGATCAGCGCCTCGACATGGGGCGGGATGCGGGCATGCGAGCCCTTGGCGACCAGCACCAGGGTCGGCGCCTCGCCGTCGCCGGTCACCGTCACGTCGAGCAGGCCGCCGCGCGGGATCGCGCCGGTGGCGATCATCACGAGGTTGAGGAGCAGCTTGACCTTGTTCTTCGGGTAGAGCGCCACCGGCGCGCTCCAGCTGAGCTGGGTCTTCTCGTCGGAGAACATGCCGCGCGAGACCTTCTCCGCGTCGGCGAGATCGATCGAGGCGCCGGCCGAGCCCGCCGCGCCGAAGGCGATCCGGGCGAATTGCAGGCGGGCGGAGGCGTGGCGCGCGCTCTTGCGGATCAGGTCGAGGGCGAACTCGCGCATCGACTCGTCCTGGTCGTCCTCCAGCACCTCGAGCCCGTTCACGATCGCGCCCACGGGGCTGATCACGTCGTGGCAGACGCGGGAGCACAGCAGCGCGGAGAGGTCGAGGGCGTCGAGGGTCACGGCATTCATGGCACGCTCCGGGCGTTTTCTTCGGACTTGGTCTTCGGACTTGGTCGTCCGGCTTGGCGACGCGGAACTCGGCCGCGGGCTTGGCGACGCGGAACTCGGCCGCGGGGCGGCCCTGCCCGAACGGATAGACGCCACATCCGCCTTTGCAAAGGGTTACGGGGGAGGCGCGACGCGGCAAGCCGATCGCCGGCCGGCCCTCGGACCGGAGCG
>NZ_VRUV01000388.1:0-4351 GCF_008039455.1 Methylobacterium sp. WL116 | reverse complement strand
GCTGCGCCGGAGCCGGGCGCGAAGCCGGAGCGGCACGACCGCCGGCCTCCGCCGTCCGCCGCTGCTCGGCCGCCTGCGGCTGAACCACGTCGACCGCACGGTTCGAGCGGGCGACGAGGGCCGAAAGCTCGTTCAGCGCCTTGATCTGATCGGAGACCACGCGGCGCATCTCGCCGGTGGCGTCCTGGGTCTCCTGCGGCAGCTCCAGCACGCCGCGGGCGAGGTCGGCGCGGGTGGCGTCGAGCTCGGTCCGGATCGCCCCTGCCATCTCGCGCATGCCGGCGACCGATTCGCCGAAGCGGGTCTGTGCCTCCGCGAAAACGGTGCGCATCTCGGCCGAGGCGGCGGCGATGGCGGCGCGGACGGACTCGGCGGTCTTCTCGCCCTCCGCGTCGGCTCCGGTCCGGAGGCCGTCGAAGGCCTCCGAGACACGGGCGCCGGCGGCGCCGGCCGACTGCGTGAGGCTTTCGCCGACGGCGCGAGCGCGCTCCTCGGCGGCGCGCAGCGAACGCTCGATCGACTCGGCGAAGGCCGCGGTCTGGCTCTCCAACGAAGCCGAGCGCTCCTGCAGGCCGGCCAGAGCCGTCTCCATCGCTTCCTCGCGGCCCGACAGGCTGGCGGCGAGCCGGCCCTCGACGCCCTCGAGCGACCCGGCGGCGCGGCCGAGCTCGGCCACATGGGTACGGGACTGCTCGGCCAGGGCGCGGCTGCGGCCGTCGAGGGCCTCGGCCAGGCTCGTGGCCTCGCGCACGGCCCCTTCGGCGACGCCGCGCAGGGCCTCGACCTGGGCCGAGACGCCCTCGCTCGCCGTCCCGGTCTGCGCCGCGACCTCCTGCAGCGCCTCCTGGATCTGCTGGACGCGGTTGGCGAGGCTGCCCTCGATCGCGCCGAGATTGGCGTCGGCACCGGCGACGAGATCCATGAGGGCCGCGTTCGCCGCCTCGATCCGGGCGACCACGCTGCCGAGGTCGCGCCGCAGGCGGTCGTTGACCTCGGACAGGCCTGCGATGGAGCGGGCCGCACCGTTCTCGACCGCGGCGCGCAGCGCTTCGGCCGATTCGCGCGATTGCAGGGTCAGCGCCTCGGTGCGCTCGCGCAGCGCCTCGATCAGGGGCTCGCCGGTCTCGGCGAGCGCCCGCTCGATCGCGGTGCCGCGCTCGGCCAGGGCGCCGGAGAGCTGCAGCACCGGTCCGTCGATCACCGCCTTCAGGCGGTCGATATGGCCCTTCATGGTGTCCGCGACTGTGCGGCCGGTCCCGTCGACGCGCTCGACCAGGGCGCCGCCGCCCTCCTCGATGCCGCGGACGATGGTCTCGGCGCTCTGCGCGAGGCGGCGTGCCAGGGCCTCGCCGCGGGAATCCACCAGCGTGCCGAGCGCGTCGGCGCGGCGTTCGAAGCCGGCGGACAGGGCCTCGGTCCGCTCGTCGAGCAGCGCCGCCATCGCGGCGTTGCGCTCGTCGAGGGTCGCGCCGAGCGCCGCCGTGTGGGCGTGGGCCAAAGCCGCGTGGCTGCGGGCGCGCTCGTCGAGCGCTGCCACCAGGGACGCCATCCGCTCCTCGACGAGGCCGGCGAAGGCGTCGTGGCGGTCGTCGAAGGCCGTGGCGAGCGCGTCGCCGCGCGAGGCCACCAGGGTGGCGAAGGTCTTCATCCGGCTGTCGATGCGCTGGGTGAAGGCCTCGCTGCGGCCGTCGACGCTGACGGTGAGGGCCGTGCCCTGCGCCTCGACGGTCTTGGCGAAAGCATCGGTCCGCGCCTGCAGCAGGTCGGCGAGGTCGGCCATCCGGGCGTCGAAGGCCTCGGTGATCGCCCGGGTGCGGGCCTCGACGTCGCCGCCGAGGGCCGAGGTGCGGCTTTCGAGCAGGTGCTCGATCGTGCTGGTCGCCTCGTCGAAGAGGGCGCGCAGGCCGTCGGTGCGGGCCGCGACCATCCGGGCGAAGTGCTCGGCACGATCCTCGACGGCGCTGCCCAGCGCGTGGCCGCTCTCGTCGAACAGGGAGCGCAGGGTCTGCGTCCGGGTGTCGACGGTCTCGGCCAGCTGACGGCCGCGGCTCTCGACCAGGCCTTCGAGGGCGTCGTGCGCTTCGGCGAAGGCGGTGCGCAGGGCGGACGTGCGCTCGTCCAGCGCCTCGGTGAGCTGGCGCTCGCGGGCGTCGACGAGCTGCGCCAGCGCGGCCGGCGCCTCGTCGAACACCGCGCGCAGCGTCGCGACGCGGGCGTCCACGTTCGTGGCGAGATGATCGCCGCGGCCTTCGACCACCGCATCGAGGGCGGCATGCGCCTGCTCGAACAGGGCGCGCAGCATCTGCGCCCGGGCGTCCACGGTCTTGGCGAACTGCGTCCCGCGGCCGTCGACGAGGTCCGCCAGCGCATGCAGGCGCTCGTCGAACAGGGTTCCCATCGCCTGGGTCCGGTCGTCGAGGGTGCTCGTGGCGTGGCCGAGCGTGGTCGCGATGGTCTCGACCAGCTCGCGGCCGCGGCTGTCGAGGGCGTCGTGGAGCGGGCCCATGCGGCCGTCGAGGCTCGACGACAGGGTCGTGGCGTGCTCGTCGAGCAGGAGGCGGATCTGGTTTGTGCGGGCGTCGAGCAGTTCGTGGACCGTGCGCACGCCCTCGTCGAGCAGGCCGCTGATGTCCGAGGTGCGGGACGAGAGGGTGCGCTCGAGGCGCCCCTCGCCGTCGCCCAGCATGCGCTCCGCGTCGGCGATGGTCTGCTGCAGCTTGGCCAGCACGCTCTCGCCGCGCTGGTCGATGACCTCGCCGAGCGAGGTGCCGCCGCGGTCGAACAGGCGGGCCAGCTCGGTGATGCGGCCGCCGATGGCGCCGAACACCATGCGGCCCTTCTCGTCGAGCTCGTTCGACATCGCGGCGGTGCGCTCGTCGATGAGCTGGCCGAGCAGGTCCGAGCGCTCGGCGAAGGCGCGCCGTACCGTCTCGGTCTGGGTCGCGAGCGCCGCGTCGGCGCTGGTCGCCCGCTCCTCGATCAGGGCGACGAGTTCCTGGACGCGGCCGGCGAGCGCGGCGTCGATGCCGCCGGTCCGCTCCTCAATCGCGCGGGTGAGGTCGGCGACGCGCGCGGCCATCGCCGCGTCGATGCCGCTGGTGCGGCTCTCGATCGTCTCCACGAGGTCGCGGGTCCGGCTGCCGAGTTCCTCGTCGACCGCGCGGGTGCGGCTCTCGATCAGGCGGATCGCCTCGAAGGCCTGGGCACCGAAGCGCTCGTCGACCAGGCGGCTGCGCTCCTCCAGCGCCGCGCCGATCGCCTCGAGGCGGCCGAGCACGCCGGTGTCGAACCGTCCGGCCCCCTCGTCGAGGCGGCGGGCGATCTCCTCGCTGCGGAGCGCGAGGGCGTCGCTGATGGCGACCGCGCGGGACGCGATGTCCTGGCCCAGACCCTCGGTCCGGCTGTCCAGCGCCTGCACGAGGTCGCGGCTGCCCTCGGCCATGATCCGCGCCATCTCGCCGGTGCGACCGACCAGGGCCTCGTTCAGCGCCGTCGCGCGGGTGCCGAGATGCCCGTCGATGTGGGTAACGAGGTTGGCGAAGGTCTCGCCGATCTCGCTCGAACGCTTGGCGGAACGCTCTTCCAGCGCGCCGAGATGGGTCTCGACCGCGTCCTGCGCGTCGCGGGTGCGTTCGGCGATGGATTCGGCGACCGCCTTGCCCTTCACGGAGATGATCCGGTCCATCTCGGCCAGGCTGCAGCCCATGGTCTCGCCGAGCGTGCTCGTGTCGCGGGAGATCTTGTCGGCGAGGATGTCGCCGCGGGCGATGATGTCCTGCAGGGCGGCGAGCCGGCTGCCGATGGTTTCGTCGATCGCCTTGACCCGCACGTCGGCGGTCTCGCCGAAGCTGGCGCCGCTCTGGTGGAGGGCGTCGGCGACGCGCGCGCCCTGCGTCGCGACCGCGAGGACGATGTCGCGTCCGGTCCCGGCGATCCGCGCCTGGGTCTCCTCGGCATGGCTGGCGAGGAGGTCGGTGACGCCGCGGCCGTGCTCGCCGAAGGCCGCCTCGATCGTGCGCATCCGGGCGGACAGCTCCTCGGCGACCTGATCGGCGGCGCGGGCGATGGCGCCTGTGGTCTCGTTCGAGCGCGTCGCGAATTCGGCGTTGAGCGAGCCCATCGCGGTGCGCAGGGCCTCGATCGCCGCCTCGGCACGGCTGCCGAGCTCGCCCCCGGTCTCCTCCGAGGCGGCGCGGATCCGGCCGAGCAGGCCTGTCATGTGCGTCTCGACGGCACCCGTCACCTCGCCGGAGGTCGCGCGCAGCGAGTCCATCGCGGCGTCGACGCGGGCGGCCATCTCGGCGGTCTGGGTCGCCGAGGAGCTGTCCGCCCGGATGCGCACGATCGAGGC
>NZ_VRUV01000387.1:0-4355 GCF_008039455.1 Methylobacterium sp. WL116 | reverse complement strand
GCGCTCATGGGCCGCCGCGAAGCCCTCCTCCGACGGCGTGCCCGGCTGGCCGGAGATCGCCCTGGTCGAGCGACTTCGCGCCCTCGGCTACAGCTTCACCACCGTGACGCCCGCCACCCATGCCCGCGTCAACGCCCGCCCGCAGGCGGCGCGGGCCCGCAATCTGCGCGACGTGTTCGGCTGGAGCCGCCCCTTCGCCGAGGACCTGCTGCCGGCCGACCTCTTCGCGGCGATGCGCGCGGCCGGCGTGCTGGTGCGGGACGGCGACGCCTGGCGCTCGGCGATCCGGGTGTCGAGCCTCGACGGCGAGCTGTTCGTCCACTCCGCCTATCCGCCGAGCACGACCGACGTGGTGTTCTTCGGCCCCGACACCGCCCGCTTCGTCGCGGCCGTGGTCGATCACCTCGCGCACCGTGCCGCGCCGGTCCGCCGCGCGGTCGACATCGGCTGCGGATCGGGCGCGGCCGGCATCGCCATCGCCAAGCGCGCGCCCGACGCCGAGATCGCGCTCGTCGACATCAACGACGCGGCGCTCGCGGCCGCCGCCACCAACAGCCGGCTCGCGGGCGTCCACGGCACGGTGCCGCGCCGCAGCGACCTCCTCGCGGACGTCGCGGGCGCCTTCGACCTCGTCGTCTCGAACCCGCCCTTCATGCTCGACCGCGCCGGGCGGACCTACCGCGACGGCGGCGGGACCTACGGCGAGGGCCTGTCGCTCGCCGTGGTCGAGGCCGCCCGCACCCGCCTCGCCCCCGGCGGCAGCCTGGTGCTGTTCACCGGCTCGGCGATCGTGGACGGCGCCGACCCGTTCCGGAGGGCCGCGACCGCCGCCTGCGAGGCCGCGGGGCTGGGCTGGACCTATCGCGAGCTCGACCCGGACGCCTACGGCGAGGAGCTCGACGCGCCGGCCTATGCCGAGGCGGAGCGCATCGCCCTCGTCGTGCTCACCGCGACCCGCGGGGCGCCGCGATGACGCCGGCGGGCATCGCGGAGCGGGACGCGTTCCGGCGGGACGTGCTCGCCGGCCTGTCCGAGGTGCCGAAGCGCCTGCCGGGCAAGTACCTGTGGGACGAGGCCGGCTCGATCCTGTTCGACCGGATCTGCGACAGCCCCGACTACTATCCGACCCGGCGCGAGATGGCGCTGCTGCCCGCGATCGTGCCGGAGCTCGCCGCCCTCGTCGGAGCGGGCGCGACGATCGTCGAGTACGGCAGCGGCGCGAGCCGCAAGATCCGCACGCTGCTCGACGGCCTCGACCGGCCGCGCCGCTACGTGGCGATCGACATCTCGCGCGCGTACCTCGAGACCTCGGTCGGCACGCTGGCGCGGGACTATCCCGGCATCGCGATGATCCCGATCGGCGCCGACTACGCCGCGCCGATCCGGCTTCCGGTCGACCTCGGCGGCGGGCCGGTGCTCGGGTTCTTCCCCGGCACCAGCATCGGCAACCTCGCGCCGGCCGAGGCGGAGGCCTTCCTGGCGCGGGCCCGCGACACGCTCGGGCCGAGCCATCTCCTGGTCGGCGCCGACCCGACGCAGGACGCGGACCGGCTGCGGCGGGTCTATGGCGGCTGCGACGGCCTGATGCCGGCCTTGCACCTGAACTACCTGACGCGCCTGAACCGGGAGCTCGGCGCCGGCATCGACCGCGACGCCTTCCGCCACGCGGTCCGCATCCTGCACGATCCGCTGCGGGTCGAGGCCCATCTCGTCGCCGACCGTGCCGACACCTGGCGCTTCGGGACGGACGCGATCCGGTTCGCGGCCGGCGAGAGCGTCCGCACCGACATCTCGCACAAGCATGCGCCGGAGGCGTTCCAGGCGATGGCGGCGCGGGCCGGCTGGACGCCGAAGCGCCTCTGGCTCGACCCGGAGGGCCTGTTCAGCCTGCACCTCCTGAGCCGCTGACGCGTGCCGCCCCGCCCTTCGCCGGATCGGACATGGCAGGATCGAGCATGGCGGGATCGCGGGCGGGCCACGCGCCGGCTTCGCTGTCCGGCCGCGACCGGGCGATCATCGCCCGGACCTGCTCGACCACGGCGCGGGCCGCCGCCCGCTGCAGCCGCGCTTCCTCCCGCGCCGCGCGCGATCGCGCGATCACGTCCTGAGACTCGGCGATCACGGCATCCGCGGAATCGGGTTCGGGCACATCGCGCATGAAGCGGGTCTATTCGACCCGGAAAAATCCGCAACCACCTAGGTTAAGTGCAACCGAATTCCATCAAGACTGTGTCGATTTTACAGCGACGGCTCGAATATAATCGAGAACGCCCCGGCGCTCGCGTGCATCTTCGAGAGCCGCCCAGAACGACAGCAAGTCGGCCGTTTCACCGGTCGGGTTCGATTTGGCATCAAAGAAGTTGTCGACCGGACAGTCGAGAGCCTCGGCGATCTTGGCGGTCATGGCTTCGTTGCTGTGGCCGGCCCCGCCGATATTTGAATTTTGCATACTTTGATGCCCGGTTGACCTATGTTATTGTCCGGCCCGGACCAGCGATCTATCGGGGAACGGGGGCGTGGTATCGATTGCGCGCAACTTTTGCTCAAATCGATGCGAGGGTCAACGTGACGACGGACAAGCTCGACCGCATGGCCGAGGTCTGCCTCGAAGCGCATGCCCTGATCGATGCCGGCGGCACGCCGGCGATGCGGGCGATGATCCGGCTCCTGCTGCTTCAGATCGGCCGGGAGATGGCCCGCCGCCAGGCCGAGCCGCGGGGGAAGCCCCAGGAGCATTGAGGCGGCGCCGCGGGGAAGACGGTCGGATCATCCCGCGCAAGCAGGAAGCCGACATCCCAGCACCCGAGGTCGCGTCGGACGAAGCCGTTCCGGCATCAGGTCGCGTGGGCCGGATGCGCCGTGCCCCCTGCCCCCTTAACTTCCAGCACAGCCGCGCCGAACGACCGGTGCGCGGCGGCGCGGCAGCGCGGCGATCCCGAAGATGCAACGCATCATGGCGCGAAGGGCAACGTCACGGGCGCCTCGCGGCGCCCCTCGCCCGCCGACGCCAAACCGCCGAGATCCGTTCCGCCGGCAGCATCCCCGACGCCGGCCACGACGAAAAACGCCCCGGCCGGCGGCCGGGGCGCTCCCACGCTCTGCGACGGCGCGGTTTACGCCGCCTTCTGGACCTCGGCCGGGACCTCGGTGGCCGCCCCCTCGATCGCCGGCGCGCGGCTCTTGCCGCCGATGGCGATCTCGATGCGGCGCGGCTTCTTCGCCTCCGGGATCTCGCGGACGAGATCGACGTGGAGGAGGCCGTTCTCCAGCGCCGCACCCGTCACCTGGACGTAGTCGGCGAGCTGGAACCGGCGCTCGAAGCCTCGGGCGGCGATGCCCTGGTGCAGCACCTCGGCGCGACGCTCGGGATCGGGCTTGCGCTCGCCCTTCACGGTCAGCGCATTCTCCCGCACCTCGATCGACAGGTCGGCCTCGGTGAAGCCGGCCACGGCCACCGTCACGCGGTAGGCGTTCTCGGCGGTGCGCTCGATGTTGTAGGGCGGGTAGGTCGGGACCGCGTCGGACGCCACGAACTGGTCGAGGGCCGAGAACAGGCGGTCGAAGCCGACGGTGGAACGGTAGAGGGGAGCGAGATCGAACTGACGCATAGGACACATCCTCCGTGGAGCAACATGCAGGTTTGAGTCTATGGTCCGCCGCGTGGGCCGGACCGGGCTCGTACCGCCTGACGGCCGGTACGATCGTGATATTGGAGGGGGGCGAGGTGCGTTCAAGACCCGGCCGGATGACGGGAACGATGCGGCAGGACGCCGCACTTCTGAGCCTGCACGACACGCCCGGGAACCCGGTCCCACCCGGCGCCGTGGTGATGGCGGTCGGCACCGCGGACGACTGCACCCTGCGGGCGGCGCGCTGGGCCGCGACGACGCGGACCTGCAAGGGCACGGTCTGCCTGCTCCAGGGCCGGGCCGAGTTCATCGAGAAGTACTACGAGACCATCCGCGAGCTGCGCGCCCGGGGCTTCGCCGTCGTCGCCTTCGACTGGCGCGGGCAAGGGGCGTCGGACCGGCGGGTCGACGACCCGCACAAGGGCCACGTCGCCGCCTTCGACGATTACCGCCGCGACCTGCTGGCGATCCGCGACGCGGTGCTGGTGCCGTTCATGCCCGATCCGCATGTCTGCCTCGCCCACTCGATGGGCGCCTGCGTCGCGCTGACCGGGGCGCTGGACGGCTGGCTGCCGTTCCGGCGGATCGTCACCGTGGCGCCGATGCTGTCGATCGAGGTGCGGGAGAATGCGCTGACCGTGAAGGGCGAGCGCAAGCCCGATCCCGAGCGTCGCGCCGAGGTGCTGCACCAGGGCATCGCCGCCCGAGGCTTCGAGCGCCGGTTCC
>NZ_VRUV01000386.1:0-4366 GCF_008039455.1 Methylobacterium sp. WL116 | reverse complement strand
GCATTCTGCAAGGCCGCCAAGCCGGAGACCGACGACGTGAAGCTGCCCTGGCACGCGACGAGCAGCTTCGAAGGCATGCAGCCGACGCGTGCGCAGGTGGTGCCGCCGGGGCCGCGCTCGATCAGCACGGCGTCGGCGCCCGCCGCCTCGGCGGCACGGAACGCGGCGATCCCCGCCGTGCCGGCCCCGATGACGGCCACGTCACAGGTCTGATGCGTCATGGTTTTGAAAAGACCGGGATTGCGGAATCGAGCGACACCGCGACATCCCCTCGTCGGCGCGGCCGGCCAACGCGCCAATCGCGCGCTGGTTCGTCAGGCCGCCCGCGACCGGTTGCCCGTAGCTCAGTTCGGCTTCGGCATCGCCGGGGCCGGCATCGTGCTGGCCTGCCGCTCGGGGTGCTTGAGCTGGCTGTAGACGAGGTTGCTGAAGCTGCCGATCGTCGCGTGCCAGGGCAGCTTCACGTCGTCGGTCTCCGGCTTGGCGGCCTTGCAGAATGCCGTGGTCAGGCCGTTGACGATGTCGTCGTCCCGTCCCGCGGGCAGCGCCGACTTGATCTTCGGCAGGAGCGCATTGATGCGCGGGATGAAGTCCTCCTGCTTGAGACCCTTCAGCTGTTCCGCGGCACCGGCGTCGGCCACGGCCTTGGCCACGTCCGGCTGCTCGATCTCGGCGCAGGGCGCATTGCCGGCGAGCATGGTGCTCGTCGCCTTACGCGCGTCGGCGGCGACGCCGGACTTCAGGACGGGAGCGCTGTTGCCCCAGGAGTTGCGGATGTAATCGGTGACGTCGGCGACCTGCTGGTCGGTCATGCCCTGGCCGATCGCGGTCATCGGCGCGTAGCCGCTCTGCGCGCCGAGCCCGCCGTAGATCACGCGCAGCACCGTCTCCGGGCCGGCCGACTGGACCGAGGTGTTGCCGGCGAGCGCCGGGATCGCACCCTCGACGCCCTTGCCGTCGGGCTGGTGGCAGGACGAGCAGTAGCTGAGGTAGACGCCCGCGCCCGGCGCGCCGGTGGTGTCGTAGGCCTGCAGGTCCTTGGACTTGTAGGTCTGCTTGGCCTGGTAGGTCCGGAGATACGCGACCATCGCCTTGAGGTCGGCGTCCGTCATCTTCGAGAGCGATTCCTCGATGGTCTGGCGCATCGGGCCGGCGGCGACGCCGGGCTTGTCGCCCGGGGCGGTGCCGGTCTTGAGGTAGGTCACCACCTGCTCCTCGGTCCAGGCGCCGATGCCCTGGTGGCCGTCGGGGGTGATGTTCGGGGCGTACCAGCCGTCGATCACGCCACCGCCGAGCTTGCCCGCGAGGCTGCTGTTGCCGACGATCTTATTCTCGTTGTGGCACATGCCGCAGTGGCCGAGCCCCTCGACGAGGTAGCCGCCACGGTTGACCTCGGCGGTGGCGTTCGGATCGGGCTTCCACTCGCCCGGCGTGAAGAAGGCGGTGCGCCAGGTGATCAGGGCGGTGCGGATGTTGAACGGGAACGGGATCTCGCTGTCCTTGCGCGGCTCCTTCACCGGCTCGAGGGAGCGCAGGTAGGCCCAGATCGCCTTGACGTCGTCCGTCGTCACCTTGGTGTACCAGGCGAAGGGGAAGGCCGGGTAGAGGTAGTGCCCCTCGTTGTCGATGCCCTCGTGCATCGCCTTGACGAAGTCCGCTTCCGTCCACTTGCCGAGGCCGGTCTCGTCGTCGGGCGTCAGGTTGGGGGTGCGGATCTTTCCGATCGGCGTGTTGAGGACGTAGTTGCCGGCCAGCCGCTTGCCGCTCGGGCCGGTATGGCAGGCGACGCAATCGCCGGCGGTGACGAGGTACTCGCCGCGCTTCACCAGATCCTGGCTCGCGCCCCCGGCAGCCTCCTGCGCGAAGGCCGCGATCGGCAGGCTGGAACCCAGCAGAAAACCGGAGGTCGCGGCCAGAGCGAGGAAGCCACGCATGATGCCTAATCTCCGATTGTGGCAGGTGAGAAGCATAATAATTCAGCTTCGCGGCCGCGCGTTGAACGCGGCCGCTGCGTCGGAAGTTCCTGGCACGCCAGGGGCGCCGGTGCGACCAAGCGTCAGGCCGGCCGGGTTGCGCAGGCGCGGCACGAGGTCCCCGAGATGGGCGCCGAGCGAGACCAGCATCCAGCCGGCGACGACCGGCCAGGGCGACTGGACCAGGGCCGCACGCACGGCCAGCATCAGCGCCGCCCCGGAGACGAGGTTGCACAGGAGCGGCACCGGCGCCGGCCCGCGCCCCGTCCGCCGCCGGAACGCGAGCAGCATCGCGGCCTCTGCGGCGACGAGCACGAGGATCGCGTCGACGATCCGGCCGGTCGCGAACCACTCCGCCATCACGCGGCTCCGAACGGGCCGTTGAGCCGCACGATGGCACGGTTGAGGAACCCGGCGATCGTCACCCAGAGGAGGTAGGGCGCCAGCAGCACCGCCGCGACGCCCGAGACCGGCAGCGTGACGGCGATCAGCGCCGCCACCGAGAGCCAGAGCAGGACGAGCTCGAAGAACGCCCAGTCCGGCCGCTCGGCGCGGAAGAACAGCGCGCTCCAGGCGATGTTGAGCACGGCATTCACGGCGTAGGCCGCGAGCAGCACGACGCGCTGCGGCTCGTCGGCCTCGCTCCAGGCGATCACGGCGGAGACGACGCAGAGCGCGAAGATCGTCGCCCAGACCGGGCCGAACGCCCAGTCTGGCGGCTTCCAGGCCGGGTTGCGCAGGGCGCGGTACCACGGGCCGGTGGTGGTCAGCACGCCGCCGGCCAGGGCCACCACGAGCGCGGACAGGGTGGCGATCGCCGCCGGCATCCAGACCTCGCTCAAGGCGAGACCCAGCGGAACAGGTGCGCCATGTCCTTGAAGAAGATCTTCACGTGCGCCATCGGCTTCTTCCGCACCAGCTCCTTGTTCATGTAGCTTTCCCAGGTGAGCTGCTGCACGTCCTTGTCGCGGCAGATCGAGACGAAGCGCTCGCGCAGGGCGTCGTTGCGGTACCAGACCGCCTGCATGATCCGCAGGATCAGGAACACCCGCCCGTGCAGCTTCATGAAGCGACGGCGGGCCTGGGCGAGGGCACGGGCATCGCCCGTCCTGAGGAACGCGTCGGCCGCGTCGGCGGCGAGCCGGCCGCCGAGCATCGCGTAGTAGATGCCCTCGCCGGATGCGGGCGCGACGATGCCGGCGGCATCCCCCGTGAGCAGGACGTCGCGGCCGTTGTCCCACTTCCTCAGCGGCTTGAGCGGCAGCGGCGCACCCTCGCGGCGGACCGTCTCGCCCGCCGCCAGCCCCGTCGACTCGCGCAGGTTGCGGATCGCGGTGCGGAGCGAGAAGCCCTTCCGCGCCGAGCCGGTGCCGATGCTGATCGTCTCGCCGTGCGGGAAGATCCAGGCGTAGAAATCGGGCGAGTGCTTGCCCTGGTAAAACACGTCGCAGCGCGTGGCCGCGTAGGCTCCGCTGCCGTCGGCCGGCGGCCGGACGATCTCGTGGTAGGCGAAGACCTGGCGCATCCCGGCATGGCCCGGGATCTCGGCCCGGCCGACCGGGGACGAGGCCCCGTCGGCACCGATCACCAGCTTGGTCCGCACCGTGCGCGCCGCGTCGCCGACGCGGTAATGCACCGTGGTGCCGGCACCGTCGCGGACGATGCGTTCGTAGGTGCCGGGGCGGTGGTCGGCGCCGGCGAGCGAGGCCCGGTCGCGCAACCACGGATCGAAATGCTCGCGGTCGACCATGCCGACGAAGCCGTCGCCGACCGGCATGTCGACGGCCGTGTCGGAGGGCGCGATCATCCGCGCGAGCTTGATGCGGGCGACGATCTGCGCGTCGGGGATGGCGAAATCGCGGATCGCCCGCGGGGGGATCGCGCCGCCGCAGGGCTTGATCCGCCCCGGCTTGTCGAGGAGCAGCACGCTGCGGCCCATCCGCGCCAGGTCGGTCGCCGCCGTCGCGCCGGCGGGACCGCCGCCGACCACGACGCAATCGAAGAATTCGGGGGCTTCGGACATGCTGTGCTCCCTGGCGCTGGTTTCGGCGGGCGGCGCTTGGAGCGTCTTCCCAGATCGCCGGATCAAAAAAACGCTCTCTCGTCGTCGGGTCGGATGTCCTTCACGCGAGCCGGCATCCACCTCGCCTGAAAACGCCCTAGAACCGCGGCTCGAACCGGAGATCGAGCGCCGCCCGGCGTTGCGCGCGCGGCACGCGGGTGGCGCCCGCATGCTCGATCCGCAGCGCGATCAGGGTGGCGAGCACGAACAGCAGCGCCTCCGCCAGGAAGACGGCGGCGTAGGCGTGGACGGCTTCCGGGGTGACGAGGCGGGCGAGGTCGACCGCGACGGTGCCGAGGAAGCCGCCGGCGCCGAAGGCCACGCCCTGCGC
>NZ_VRUV01000385.1:0-4387 GCF_008039455.1 Methylobacterium sp. WL116 | reverse complement strand
AGCCCGCGGCGGCGAGCGCCAGGACGGTGCCGAGGGCGAGCAGCCCGCGCGACGCCGGCATGGCCGGCCATGCGCGCTGGCGAAAGGCCGACGCCTCCGGGCGCGGCATCGTCGACGTCCACATCGGAAACCTCCGCGTCGTTCGATCGGGATAGGGCGACGGGGCGCCGGGCGAAAGCCGCCTCGGGACCTCAGCCCGGCGGGATCACCTCGATCTGCAGGCCGCCGTAATAGGCCGCGAGGTTGGCGATGTCGGCGTCCGACAGGTCCTTCGCCACGACCGACATCACCGGGTTCTGCCGCGTCCCGTCGCGGTACTCTGTCAGCGCCTTCACCAGGTAGATCTCGACTTGGCCGGCGAGGTTGGGGGCCTCGGGCAGCTTCGAGAGCCCGTCCATGCCGTGGCAGGCCTGGCAGGCGGTGGCCCGCTTGCGCCCGGCGGCGGCATCGCCCGCTTGGACGGCGACGGGCGCGAGGGCGAGGATCAGGACGAGGAGGGATGGGCGGAGCATGGGGTGACCGGAAGCATTCTCGGGGGGACTCAGACAGCGCGTGCGCCGCGCTGGGCGACGCAGGCTCGGCGCGTTCTCCCTCCCCCTACGCGGGGGAGGGAAGAGGGTGCACGGCCCTCGACGGCCGATCGCCCTATTTCGCGTCGCCTTCGTACGAGATCCGGTAGATCGCCCCGGCCGCATCGTCGGAGACCAGGAGCGAGCCGTCGAGCAGCACCGCGACGTCCACGGGGCGGCCGAGATACTCGCCGTCGCCGGTCAGCCAGCCCTCGGCGAAGGGCTTGGGCGCGCCGACCTTGCCGTCGGAGACGGGCGCGAACATGATCCGCGCGCCCACCGGCTCGGTGCGGTTCCACGAGCCGTGCTCGGCGATGAAGAGGCCGCCGCGATAGGCCTGGGGGAACTGCTTGCCGTTGTAGAAGGTCAGCCCGAGATCGGCCGCGTGCGGCGGCAGCTCGGCCGCCGGCGCGACGGCGTCGGCCGGCGGCGTCTGGTCCTTGTACTCGACGGTGCGGACGGCGCCGCCGCCGAACCACGGGAAGCCGAAGTTCTCGCCGGCCTTTGTCGCGTGGTTGAGCTCGCCCGGCGGCTTGTCGTCGCCCATGCCGTCGACCTGGTTGTCGGTGAACCACAGCGTCTTGTCGGCCGCGAAGTCGATGCCGACGGAGTTGCGGATGCCGGTGGCGTAGACCTCGCGGTTCTTGCCGTCGGCGTCCACGCGCACGATGCCGCCGATGCCGTGCGTCCGGTACAGCTCGAGCTTCTCCGGCGCCGGCACGTTGTAGGGCTGGCCCAGCGCGATGTAGGTCTTGCCGTCGGGCCCGACGCGGCAGACCCGGGCGGTGTGGTTGTAGCTCTCTTCCCCAGCCGGGATCAGCTCGCCCTGCTTGACGACGATGCCGGCGGCGACGTCCGGGTTCTCGTAGAAGAACTCCGCCGCGGGGAAGGACAGCACCCGGTTCTGCTCGACGACCGTCAGCACGCCGTCCTTCGAGAAGCAGACGCCGTTGGGGATCTTGAAGTCGATGCCCGGCGCGAAGGCGCGGACCTCGTCGGCGACCCGGTCCTTGTCGCGGTCGGTGACGGTGTAGACCTTGGTCTTGCGGGTGCCGACGAACAGCACGCCGGCATTGGGGCCGACCGCGATCGAGCGGGCGTCGGGCACGATCGCGTAGACGTCGATCTTGAAGCCCTCGGGCAGCTTGATCCTGCCGAGCGTCTTGCGGATGGCGTCGGCCTTGCGCCCGGTCTGCGGGATCTCGGGCGCGGGCGCCGTGTTCGTGCTCTTGAAGCCCTGCAGCTTCTCCAGGTCGTCCGCCTTCGCCTTGGTCTCGGCGGGGGACGCGCCCTGCGCCAGGGCGGAGGTCGCGAATCCCGAGGTCGCGACGGCCGCGCTCGACAGGAGCGCGGCGAGAATCACCGATCGCATGGGGACCGATCGCATGGGGCTTGCCTCCCGAAACCGCCCCTGCAACCGGGCGTTGGCGGGAAGTGTATGCCGCGCGCCCGCATCGGCAAGGCCGCGTCGTGACGCGGCCGCATCACTGTCTTGGCAAACGCCCCTCGCCCCTGTCGCCTCAGGCGACCTTGCGCGGCACCAGCCGCTCGCTGCCGAGGGCGGCCTGCGCCCCCGATACGCCGGCCTCGGTGTACTCGGCATCCTCGTTGACCCGCCAGACGTCGTGGCGGCGATGGCCCGCGACGATGTTCTCGACGGTGAGCATCGCCGTCATCATCGCGTGGTCCTGGTTGTTGTACTTGTGCATGCCGTTGCGGCCGACGAGGTGCAGCGTCGGGAAGTCCCGCTCCAGCTCCATCCGCACCAGCGCGACGTTCTCGGCATAGGTCTCGTCGTAGACCGGGTAGGCCTTGGGCTGGCGCACGACGCAGGCGTCGACCACGTCGGCCGGGTCGATCAGGCCGATCTGCCCGATCTCGCGCTTGGCCAGAGCGACGAGGTCGGCATCGCTCGCGGTCCAGAGGCCGTCGCCCTCGAAGCAGAAATATTCGAGCCCGAGGCAGGTATGGGCCTCGTCGGGCACCATCTCGGGCGACCACGAGCGGAAGTTCTGCACCCGCCCGACCTGCACCGAGGGATCGTGGATGTAGATCCAGTTGTCGGGGAAGTTCTTCTGCGACTTGGCGATCAGCGCCACCGTGACGAAGTCGCGATACTGCAGCGCGCGCGCCTGGAAGGTGCTGATCGACCGCGGCGTGATCGCGTCCACGAGCTCGCGCACCGGCGCCGAGGAGATCACGTGGCGCGCGGTGAAGGTCTCGCGCGTGCCGTCGCCGCGAACCGCCGCGACGCGCCACAGGCCGGCAGCGGGGTCGAACGACAGGCCGTCGACGCCGCGGTCGAGCAGAACCCTGCCGCCCTGCGCGGCGATCTTCTCCGCCGCCGCCTCCCACATCATGCCGGGGCCGCGGCGGGGATAGCGGAACGACTCGATCAGCGTCTTGATCACCGGCTCGCCGGCCTTGGGCTTCGCCCGGATCCCGAGGGAGCGCTTCAGCGCGTCGCGGATGGCGGCGCCGAGGTCGAGGCCCTTGATGCGCTGCGCGGCCCAGTCGGCCGAGATCGCGTCGCAGGACATGCCCCAGACCTTCTCGGTGTAGGTCTTGAAGAAGATCGAGAACAGCTTCTCGCCGAACTGGTTGCGGACCCAGCCGTGGAAGTGCTTCGGCGCGGCGATCGGCCGGGCGCGGGCGTAGAGGTAGGACAGCACGCAGGCGGTGCTGGTGAGCAGCCCGAGATTGCGCAGGGCCTCGAAGGCCTTCAGCGGGTAGGCGTAGTACTTGCCCTGATAGTAGATCCGCGACAGGCGCGGCCGCTCGATGAAGTCGTCGGGCAGGAGCTCGTCCCAGAGGTCGACCACGGCCTTCGACTTCGAGAAGAAGCGGTGGCCGCCGATGTCGAACAGGTAGCCGTTGTGGCTCACCGTGCGCGAGATGCCGCCGACCTGGGTCGAGTCGCGCTCCAGCACGGTGACGTCGCGACCCTGCTTCGACAGCAGGTAGGCCGCGGTGAGCCCGGCGGGGCCGCCGCCGATCACCAGCGTCTCGGTGTGGTGACTCATCCGCTGCCCCGACCCGTCCTGAACGGGCGGAGCCTGCGCCCGACGTGGTTAAGGAAACCTCCCATGGCGACGGCCTTGACCGCCCGTTAAGCGCGTTCGCGGCAGGGTCGCGCGAGCGGAACGAGACCCGTCGCGGCCGGAGCGGCCGGCGGGCACCGGAGAGGCGCGATGGCGGCCACAGCTTCGTTTCCGGCCCGGAAGCCGGCACGCCTCGATGCGGGGACGATCCTGTGGCTGCTGGTGCTGTTCTGCGCGGTCACGCTGTATCCGCCGGGCGACGTGATCGAGACGATCCGGCACCTGCGCGTGCCCGACACCGACGACGCGATGCGCCTCGTCGAGGCGCGCGACCTCGCCGCCGGCCAGGGCTGGTACGACAACGTCCAGTACCGCTTCCTGCCGCCGGGCGGCGTGCCGAGCCACTGGTCGCGCCTGCTCGACGCGCCGCTGGCCGGCCTGCTCCTCGTCTTGACGCCCCTGCTCGGCTCCGGGCTCGCCGAGGGGATCGTCGCGGCGTTCTGGCCGCCGCTGCTGTTCGTGGTCTACGCCGCGGTGCTGTGGACCGGCGTGCGCACGACCTTCGGCAAGCGGGCGGCGGTGCTGGCGCTGCTCGCCGCGACCCAGACCTTCGGCGTCACCGTGCAGTTCGCCGCCGGCCGGATCGATCACCACAACCTCCAGATGATCGCGATCCTCGGGATGGCCATCGGCCTGATCCGTGGCGGCGGCCGGGCCGGAGCCGGAGCCGGGGCGCTGGCGGCCCTGTCGCTGGCGATCGGGCTCGAGGGCCTGCCC
>NZ_VRUV01000384.1:0-4388 GCF_008039455.1 Methylobacterium sp. WL116 | reverse complement strand
GCGCTGCGCCCGCATCCAGGACGGGCGCCGGGCGAGGCCGGCCGCCAGCGCCCCGGCCGTGGTGGCGATGACGACGCCGAAGGCGAGGTTGAGGGCGATGTGCATCAGGCCGAGCACCAGGGTCTGAGCCAGCACGCTGCCGTGGCCGGGGATCACGAATTGCGGCAGCAGCGCGAGGTAGAGCAGCGCCGCCTTGGGGTTCAGCAAGGTCGTGGCCAGCCCCATCGCGAGCACCCGGCATGGGCCGGCCTGCGGCAGGTCCGCGGCCTGGAACGGCGAGACGCCCCCGGGGCGCACTGCGGACCAGGCGAGGAGCAGCAGGTAGGCCGCCCCGGCGAGCCGCAGGGCATCGTGGGCGTAGGGCACCGTCGCAAGCAGTGCCGTGATCCCGAAGGCGGCGCAGGCCATGTAGAGCAGGAACCCCAGCGCGCTGCCCACCAGCGAGACCAAGCCGGCCCGGCGCCCCTGCGCGATCGAGCGCGAGATCAGGTAGATCATGTTCGGCCCCGGCGTGATCGCCAAGCCGAGGATCACCGCGCCGTAGGCGACGAGGGTGGGATGGTCGGGCATCGTCGGGCTCCTGCCGCACGCTTCGTGGCGGCGCAGCCCCGGATTTCCCATCGGCCCTTCGATCGGTAAAATACCATCTCAAGATCCCTGTGATACGGCTGGGCTATCGAAGTGACCGTGGACGTCCGGTTGATCCGGCACCTCTGGCTGTTCCTGGCGGTGGCCGAGGCACGGCATTTCGGGCGTGCCGCCCAGCGGCTCGGCATGTCGCAGCCCCCGCTGAGCGAGGGCATCCAGACCTTGGAGCGGATGCTGGGCGCGCGGTTGTTCGACCGCGACCGCCGCGGCGTGCGGCTCACGCCCGCGGGCGCCGCGATCCTGCCGGCGGTGCAGGTCTTCGCCGGCCAGGTCGAGCGCTTGGAGCGGGCCGTGCGCGAGGCGGTCGCAGGCCGGACCGGCACGCTGACCGTCGGCGCGATCAACTCGGCGCTTCTGGAGGACTTGCCGCCGATGGTGGCGCGCCTGCGTGCGGCCCAGCCGGGGCTGACGATCGCCGTGCGCGAGATCGACAGCGTCGAGGCGGTGCCGCTGATCGAGGCGGGCGAGATCGATCTCGCCTTCGCGCGCCTGGAAGGGGAACTCGGCCCGAACATCCGCTCGCGGCCGGTCGCCACCGATCGTCTCGCCGTCGCCCTGCCGCGCGATCACCGGCTGACCGGGATGGCGGCGGTCCCGCTGGCGCTGCTGGCCGATGCGGATTTCGCGATGTTCGCTCGCCGCTCCAGCCCGGTCTACTTCGACCGGGTGACGGCAGCCTGCCACGCGGCGGGGTTCGCGCCGCGCATCGTGCACGAGGTCCGCGCCGTGACCTCGCAGATCGCCTTCGTGGCCTGCGGGCAGGGTGTCGCGCTGGTGCCCCTGCGCTTCGAAGGGCTCGCCCCGCCCCAGGTCGTGATCCGACCGCTGGCCGAGAACGTCGAGATCGTCGCGGCGGCCCTGGTCTGGTCGGACGCCCGCAGCAATCCTCTGGTCGACGCGGCCATCGCGTCGTTCACGGAGCCGACCGGATGAGGCTTCCCACCCCGAGCCGTCCTTCCGGTCACGACACCGGGCCCGACCGGAGCCGCCGCCGCTACAGCCGGAAATCCTCGCCGAGGTAGAGCCGGCGCGCGTCGGCGTTGGCGACGATCTCCTCCGGGGTGCCCTCGGTGAGGATGCGGCCGGAATGGGCGATGTAGGCGCGGTCGATCAGGCCGAGCGTCTCGCGGACGTTGTGGTCGGTGATCAGCACGCCGATGCCGCGCTGCTTCAGGTGCTTGACGAGGTCCTGGATGTCGCCGACCGCGATCGGGTCGATGCCGGCGAAGGGCTCGTCGAGCAGCATGAAGGTCGGCGACGAGGCCAGCGCCCGGGCGATCTCGCAGCGCCGCCGCTCGCCGCCCGAGAGCGCGATCGACGGGGACTTGCGCAGGCGCGCGATGTCGAATTCCTCGAGCAGCGAATCGAGCTTCCTCGCCCGCGCCTTGCGGTCGGGCTCGGCGACCTCGAGCACGGCGCGGATGTTGTCCTCCACCGTCAGGCCGCGGAAGATCGAGGCTTCCTGCGGCAGGTAGCCGATGCCGAGGCGCGCGCGCTGGTACATCGGCAGGTGGGTGATCGCCAGGCCGTCCAGCGTGATGTGGCCGCGGTCGGCCGCCACCAGCCCGGTGATCATGTAGAAGATCGTGGTCTTGCCGGCGCCGTTCGGCCCGAGCAGGCCGACCGCCTCGCCGGTCCGCACCGTGAGCCCGGCCTCGTGCACGACGGTGCGCGCGCCGTAGCTCTTGCGCAGGCCGCGGACGCTGAGGATGCCGGGGCCGCCCTCGACCTCGGACGGCGCGGCCTCGGGCCGGGCGCGGCCGAGCACCCGCCCGAGCCAGGACGGGCGCGGGCTCGCGGTCTCGGACCGGTGCGGGGAGAGGGCCTGACCGCCGGGGACGCCGATCGAACCGCTCAATTGGCCTGGGCCCGCGTCTTGCCGTCGGACTTGCCGTCGCCCTTGGCGGCATCCGTCTTGGCTGCGTCACCCTTGGCCGCGTCACCCTTGGCGGCGTCGGCCGGCTTCGGCGCGGTCCTGGCGATGCCGGCGGGCTGCGCGCAGCCCTTGGCGGGCTTGTCCTTCTCGGCCTTCTCGCCCGGCACGAACAGGGCGGAGACGCGCCCGCCCGGCACCGGGTCCATGTTCGCGCGGCCGGTGTTCATGTCGTAGACGAGGCGTTGGCCGCGGGTGACGTTCTGGCACTGGCTCAGCACGACGTTGCCGGTGAGCACGATGCGCTTGGCCGCCTGGTCGAACACCGCGCTGTCGCCGGTGGCGACCTGGTCCTTCTGCACCACCGTGACCGGGCCGGCGCATTCCACCTTCTGGATGCCGTTCTCGCCCATGCCGGCCGCATCCTTGGGCTTGTCCTCGGCCTCCGCGGCCGGGCTCGCCTTGTCCTTGGCGTCCTTGTCCTTGCCGCGCTTGTAGTGGACCGTCATCGTCGAGCAGCGGATGGTGCTCTCGCCCTGCACGGCCACGACGTTGCCGGCGAAGATCGCCTTGCTCTCGCGGTCGAACACGTCGAGCCGGTCGGCGTCGATCTTGATCGGCTCCTTGCCGCCGCCCATCGATCCGAACGGCGAGGTCGGATCCTTCTTCGGCGCCGCCGCGACGGCCGGCTTCTCGGCCCGGGCGGGCGCGACCGGCAGCGCAACGGAGAGAAGCGACGCGGCTGCGAAGGCGGCGGCGAGCCGCGCCGGCAGACCGGACAGGCCCGTCATGGGCGGCCGTCCGTCGGCTCGGCCGAGGAGGTGAGGACGCGCAGGGGCGCCTTGGCCGGCTCGGCCTTGTCGTCGGCCTTCGCGTCCTTGGCCTTGTCCTGGTGGAACACGGTGTGGACGTTGCCGATGAACGAGATCACGCGGCCGTTCTCGACCACGTCGAGCCCGTCGGCGACCACCTGGCCGCTCGGCACCGACACGGTGACGGTCTCGGCCGATTTCACGCTGCCGGCCTTGAAGTCGACGGCGGCCGATTGCAGCCGCGCCTCCTCGCCCTTGTCGGTCCAGATCCGGATGTCCTGCTTGAGGTCGAGCGCCTCGCGGGTGGTGTCGAACAGCCCGGTCGCCGCCTCGATCCAGGCGAGGCCGCCCTTGTCGTCGGTGGCGACGTGGCCGCGCATCGCCTCGAGCTCGATCAGGCTCGGCTTGCGCATGTCCTGCAGCGCGGCGGTGGCGGTGACCTCGTAGCCGCGGTCGCCCTTGCGGAAGCCGGAGAGCTTCGGGTTCTCCATCCGCACCTTGGTGCCCGACAGCGTCACCGGCCCGACGCTGACGCCGGGGATGACGGCCGCGAACGGGTTGAACAGCCAGGCTCCGAGCGCGATCACCGCGCCGCCCGCGACCAGGGGCAGCACCCGGCGCAGCGTGCGCACCTGGGCGCTGTGGCGATGGGCGCGCGCATGCGCGCGGGTGCGGCGCAGGTCGGTCCGACCGCTCGCCTGGGCGTACCCGTTCATCTCGACCGCGTCGACGACCTGCATGACGATTCCGATGCGCGACGCTGGGGCGATGCGCCCGCGAGCCCGGCCCCGACGCTTCGCGCGCCGCGCCGACTCGTCCGGGATGCGCCCGGCCGATGGCGAAGTTATGGCCCAAGCGTTTCCGAATGTTCAACTGTCGCCTGCATCCGGAAGCCGTGCGGGCGAGGATTCGGCGGACGCGCCGTGCGTTCGCGCACGGCGATGGCGTGGCCGTTCCCGGATGGCGTGCGCTGCCGGCGCCCGACCCGCGCGGGCCGCTGTCGGACTGTCCTGCGACGCCCGATCGCCCGTCCCTCCCGCCCGGCGGGGGAAGGG
>NZ_VRUV01000383.1:0-4398 GCF_008039455.1 Methylobacterium sp. WL116 | reverse complement strand
GGCCACCGGTGGCGACAGACGGGCCGCCTGCCCGCGCAGCACCTGCTCGGCCCGCCGCACCGTGGCATCGAGGGCGTCGCGCTCGGCGATCACGCCGCGGATCGCCGCCAGCGGGCGTAACGTCTCGCGGAAGGGGGTCGGATCGACCGGCGTGCCGCCTTCGGCCACGTCGCGCAGCAGGCCCTCGTGCTCGGTACGCGCCGCGGCGAGGTCGCGCTCCAGCCGGGCGATGGCGGCGGCGTCCTCCTGCCCATCGCGGATCAGGGTTTCGACCCGGGCGCGGACGGCGTCCGAGGGCTGGCGCCGCGTCAGCGCCTCCACGTCGGGTAGGCCGACCCGCACGGCGAGCCGGGCGAGCTCGGCGTCGAACTGGTCCGCCTCGCCCTGGATGCGGGGCAGGTCGACCCCGTTCTTGTCGAAGCGGTCGATCCCGCGAAAACCTTCCAGGATCTCCTCGGCACGCCCGACGAGCCCGGCATCGACGGCGACGGCGGCGAAGGCCGCCTCCGCGACGTCGCGATCCTCGCGGACGACGTGGGCGAGGGTCGTCGCGACGTCCCAGCGCGGCTGCAGGGCGTCGTATCCGAAGATCGCATCATGGCGCAGGCTCCGGCGGGAGGCGCCGGCGGCGAGGTCGAACTCCCAGTCGCCCATGTCGGCGGCGTCCAGCGCGATGGCGAGGTGGTCGCGTGCGCCCTGGAGGTCGGCGCGCTGGCGCTCGCGCGCCTCGGCGATGCGCTCGGCATGGCCGTAGAGCAGATCGACCTTGCGCAGGTAGGCACACAGGACGACGACGCCCGATATCAGCGCCTCGATCCGCCCGGCGAACCAACCGACGGTGCCGCGCGCCGCGCCCGTCTGCGTCACGAGGTTGTCGAGGAGCAGCAGGAACAGCGAGACCGCGAGCCAGAGCTGGAGCAGGCTGCGCAGGCGCGTCGTCCAGCAGAGGATCGCCAGCGAGGCCAGGGTGAGCGCGACGACCGCCGGCCCGATGCCGGAGGTGGTCAGCGCCCAGTAGTCGTCGCCGACGACCGTCGTCGGCAGCCGATCGACATGGGCGACCACGAGGTAGCTCAGGCCGGCTACCGCCGCCGCGACGCCGATCGCCGTGGCGATCCCGGCACGCGCGGATCGGTCGGGTTCGATCAGCCTCGTACGGCCGTCGCCCTCCATGATCGCGTAGGGGAGCGCGAACAGCGGCGGCCCGAGATGCCACAGGGTCCAGAGCCACGTCGTCGTCGCCGGGCTCGAGCCGAGGATGCGGTCGGCACCGAACACGTTCGGAAAGCTGAGAAGCTGAACCGCGACGATCAGCGTCACGTAGAGGCTGCCTGCCGAGAGCACCAGCAGCGGCACCGAGCGGGTGCGGCCGTACTGCGCGAAGAACAGCACGGTGGTCACCGCGTAGACGACAACGAGCGCGGACTGATAGCTCGCCACGAAGCCCGGCATCGGGACCATCGGGCGGCCTGCGACGGGGAGCAGCGCGAAGGACAGCGCGGTGAAGGCCGCGCAGGCGAGGCCGGCGAACCGGCGCTGCCCCGCCCCGGGTGCCGCTGTGGCGAGGGTCCTCAGGTCGGTGGGGCGCGGTGCGTCGTTCACGATGGTCTCCGACCGCGCGACATCAGTGGTGATGCCGAGCGGTCAAGGTTGTGGCAGATTTCCACAACCTACGATACCCGCCTTGAAGCTCGGCAAAGTCGTTCGGCGTCGAACGATGCGGCGACGTCAGTGCTTCGGGCGTCGAAGAGCGAGAAGGATCTTACGCGTCGCGCGCCGCTCGGCCTGAATCTGCGCGACCAGGGTCTCGGCACTTGGGACGCCCATCGCCGTGGCCATGCGGGCCAGCGCGCCGCGCGACGGCGCCGACCCGTCCGCGCCGACCAGCCGCTGCCAATGATGCACCGTGTCGAACAGCCGATAGGCGTCGGCGAGCCGGGTTGCGGTGTCGATGGGCAGGATCCCGCGGGCGCCGGCCCGCTCCAGCACCGCGTCGGCGGTGGCGCCGACCAGATCGGGATCGGCCTGCGCGTGGCCGAGCACGAGGGCCTGGGCCAGGAACTCGAGATCGAGCAGGGCGCCCGGCGCCAGCTTCAGGTCGAGCGGCCCGCGATGGCCCTTCTCGCGGGCGACCAGCCCGCGCATGTCGCGCACCGCCGCGCACACCGCGGTCGCGTCGCGCGGCCGCGCCACGGTCTCGCGGATGCGCTTCGCGATCTCGCCGCCGAGGCCGGCATCGCCCGCGATCACGCGCGCCCGGGTCAGCACCATGTGCTCCCAGATCTCGGCTTCGTCCTGGTGATAGGCGACGAAGCCCCGCACCTGCACCGCGGTCGGGCTGTGCTCGCCGCCCGGCCGCAGGCGCAGGTCGACGGCGTAGAGGCCGCCGCGCCGGGTCTGGACGGTCAGCGCCGCGTAGAGCCGCTGGGCGAGGCGATTGTAGGCCACCACCGCGTCGATCGCCTTCGGGCCCGTGGTGGTGCGGTCCTCGGGGTCGAAATCGTAGACGACGATGAGGTCGAGGTCGGAATCCGCCGTGAGCTGGCGCGAGCCGAGGCGGCCGACGGCGAGGATCGCGCAGCGCCCCTTCGGCACGGCGCCGTATTCCGCCGCGAACCCGCGCTCGACCGCCGCGAGGCTGGCGGCGACCGCGGCTTCGGCGATCCCGGAATAGGCCTCGCCGGCCTGGGCCGCCGACAGGATGCCCGAGAGCAGCCGCGCTCCGGTGACGAAGCGCAGCTGCCGGGCCGCGTCGCGGCTGCGGTCGAGGAAGGTCTCGTGGTCCCCCGGGCTGCCGACCAGCGCCCGGTACTGCGCGGCGATCGCCCCCGCATCGGTGGTCGGCAGGACGAAGTCGGGATCGAGCACCGCGTCGAGCACGTGCGGGCCGCTCCCGACGGTCGCCGCGAGGCGCGGCGCGGTGCCGAGGATGTCGGCGAACAGCAGGCGCAGGCGTTCGTGCGCGAGCAGGATCGTCAGCAGCTCGGCCGCGTCCGGCATCCGGCCGAAGGCGTGGTCGAGGGTGTTCAGCGCCGCGTCCGGCTCCGCCGTGCCGCCGAGCGCCTGGAGCAGGCTCGGCAGCAGCTCGGTCAGGACGGCGCGCGCGCGCGCGGTGCGCACCGCAGGGCGCCGGCCGAAATGCCAGCCGCGCACGGTCTCGATCGTGCGCGCCGGCTCGGCGAAGCCGAGCGCCGAAAGCGTGGCCAGCGTCGCGGGATCGTCCTCGCTGCCGCTGAAGACGAGGTCGCCGACCTCGGCCGAGAGGCTCGGCGCGGTCTCGAACAGCAGCACGTAATGGGCCTGGACACGGCCGGCATGGTGCAGGAGCGCCGCCTCGAACGCCGCACGCGTGGCGAAGCCGCAGAAGCGTGCGAAGGCGGTGAGATCGTCCGGCTCGAGCGGCAGGCGCTGCGTCTGCTCGTCGCGACGCATCTGCAGGCGATGCTCGATTGTGCGCAGGAACGCGTAGGCCGCGTGCAATTCGTCCCGTGCGGCTTCGGTGATCCAGCCGGCGTCGGTGAGGCGGCCCAGCATCGGCACCGTCCGGCTGCCGCGCAGCTCCGGGCGCCGCCCGCCGAAGACCAGCTGCTGCGTCTGGACGAAGAACTCGATCTCGCGAATGCCGCCGCGGCCGAGCTTGATGTCGTGGCCGCCGACGGCGAGGGCCTCGTGCCCGCGCACCACGTGGATCTGGCGCTTCATCGCGTGGATGTCGGCGATGGCGGCGAAGTCGAAGTATTTGCGCCAGATGAACGGCCTCAGCTCGGCCAGGAAGCGCGCGCCGGCCTCGCGATCGCCGGCGATCGGCCGAGCCTTGATGAAGGCGGCCCGTTCCCAGTTCTGGCCGAGCGACTGATAGTAGTCGAAGGCGAAATCGGTGGAGAGCGCCACCGCGGTCGAGCCGGGATCGGGCCGCAGCCGGTAATCGACCCGGTGGACGTAGCCCTCGGCGGTACGCTCCTCCAACAGCTTGGCGATGCCCTGCGCGACCTTGGCGAAGAAGGGCTTCGCCTCGACGCCGTCGGCGAGCGGCGCGCGGGCGGCGTCGAAGAACACGATCAGGTCGATGTCGCTGGAATAGTTGAGCTCGCCCCCGCCGAGCTTGCCCAGGCCGAGGACGACGAGTCCCGAACCCGCCTGCGGGTCGCCCGGGTCGGGCGGATGCAGCTTCCCCGCCCCGGCCGCCTGGAGCAGGAGCGCGTCGGCCGCGGCGCCGACGGACGCGTCGGCGAAGTCCGACAGGGCCTTCGTCACCGTCGGGAGGTCCCAGAGCCCGCCGAGATCGGCCAGCGCGACGAGCAGCGCATGCTCCGCCCGGTTCCACCGGAGCGCTCGCCCGATCGCGACGAGGTCCGGCTTCGTGCCGCCCGCGCGCCCGGCGGCGCGCTGGCGCGCCGT
>NZ_VRUV01000382.1:0-4409 GCF_008039455.1 Methylobacterium sp. WL116 | reverse complement strand
CGCGGCGCTCAGCGCGGCGGCGAGCGCCAGCGGCGACAGGCCCGCGCGCAGGAAGGCGGCAGAGAACATCACGCAACCCCGATCTCGGCCCCGCGACCGGGCGGTTCCGAGCCGGATCATGCCGGCCCGATGGTTACCGATCCCTTGTGGCCGCCCGAGGGTTCGGCCCCCATCGGCTTGGCCGCGCGAGGGTCACGTTCGATGCGTTTCAGATCCGCGGAAGATCTGCCGACCGCCCGTATGGTCGGCGCCCGATGCGACCCTCTCTCCACCGCTCATACGTTCCATCGTTCGCGGCATCGAAGCTTGCCGATCGGCCATGACGGATGGAAGTCTCTCGACAGACGCGAGATCGAGGCTGTCGCCGTCCCAAGCGAGCACTTCGTCCTGGCGACCGAGGTCCTGGCGACCGAGGTCCTGGCGACCGAGGTTCTGTCGACCGAGGTTCTGGCGACCGGGAAGGATGAGGCCGCCACGGTTGCGGACAGGCCGAGACGCTGCGCGCGCTTCGGGAGTCGAGCGAGGCAAAGGGGGCGTGGTGGCTCGGGGTCAGGCCGATCTCGGGCGCGTCACGGCCTCGCCCACACGTCGTTTCGAGTGCAGGCCACCATGCGGACTTCGGTCGTCGTGTCGGCGCTGCGCGCGACGTCTCGATCCCCGACCGCTGGAGGCGAGCCTTCTCACCACCGATAGATCAGGCTGCCGATGACCGTTGCCGGCTGGTTGAAGTTGCAGAAACCGAACGAACAGGTCGTGTAGTTTCGGTTGAAGATGTTGTAGCCGTTGATCTGCGCGCGGAAGCCTTTGTACTTCGGGTCGAGCGCGGCGAAGTCGTAGGCAACGAGGGCGTCGTAGAGCGTCACGGCGGTATTGCGCACGGTGTTCTGATCATCCGCGTAGCTTGAGCCGATGTAGCGGATGCCGCCGCCGATCTGCAGCCCGCGCAAGGCCGAGGCGGGCGGGAAGGCATAAGTCAGGAACGACGCGTAGGTGTCGCTGGGGATGCCGGAGACGCGGTTCCCGTTGAGGGACTCGCCGGCAAACGAGGTCGAGTTCACGAACCGGATGTCGACATGCGTGTAGGCGATGGTCAGGTTCGTGCCCGGCGCGAGGTTGGCGGTCGCCTCGGCCTCGAAGCCCTTCGAGCGTACGGCACCGCCAGCGGTCTGGAACGCGATGTTGCTCGCGTCGGGGATCAGGATGCTCGACTGGTTGATGTCGAAGCCGGCGAACGCCGTCTGGATGTTGGTCCCGGGAATCAGGTACTTCACCCCCGCCTCGATCTGGTCGCCCGTGGCCGGCTTGAACGCCTGTCCGTTTCGGTCCTGGCCGACCTGCGGGGTGAAGGTCGTGGCATAGCTCGCGTATGGAACCAGCCCTGGCGCCAGAACGTAGCCCAGGCCGACCCGGCCGGTGAAGGCGCTGTTGTCCTGGCGCGAGACCGCGCTGTCGGGCGTGGCGTAGTTGTCCTGGAAGACCCAATCGTGGCGCCCGTTCACGGTCAGGATGAAGTCGCCGAACTTGGCCTGATCCTGCAGGTAGACGCCGACCTGATCCTGGGTCTGGCGCGAGGCGGACCCAAGAGGCGGCGTCGCGATGAACTGCTGGCCGTAGTTCCGGGTGGTGAGGTTCAGGTCCGGGGCGAGGCCGAAGCCGAAGCGCGCGCTCAGGCTGTATCGGGCGTAGTCGACGCCGCCGACCACGGTGTGGGCGACCGGGCCGGTGGCGAAGCGCGCCTCCAGCTGGTTGTCCAGCGTCTGCTGCACCAGGCCCTCGCGGATATAGCCGGTGTCGCGGGTGCCGATCGTGCGCGCGTCGTTGACGTTGTTGATGTCGACGTACTTCGCGCTCAGGAACAGCCCGTAATGCCGGAAGTTCTGGCGGAAAACCAGGTCCGGCGTGAAGAAATGCTCGAAGGCGTAGCCGACCCGATACTGAGTCTGGTCGAGGCCGATGAAGCGCGGATCGCCCTGGTAGAAGTTGGACACCCGGAAGCCCGGGTCGTTGTAGAAGAACGTCGCCGCCGGCGTGTTGGTGACCTGGAACTCGCTCAGGAACGTGAACGTCGTGTCGGCCGATGGCTTCCAGGTGAAGGCGGGCGCGATGTTGAGCTGGTCGTCGTTCGTGCCGAGGCCGATGAAGGTGCCGGCCTCGCGGCGTACGCCGGTGAGGCGGTAGGCCATGGTGCCGTCCGAACCCTCGACCGGGCCGCCGACGTCGAAATTGCCCTGGAAGCGTCCGAAGCTGCCGGCTTGGAACTGCACCTCGCCGAACGGCACGAAGACGGGGCGCTTGCTCGTGATATCGAGGATGCCGCCGGGCGATCCGAGGCCGTAGAGGCCGGAGGCCGGGCCGCGGAGGATGGTCAGCGCCTCGGCGCCGTAGGGCTCGCTTTTGGGAAAGGCGAAGCCGCTGCCGATCACGCGCAGGCCGTCACGATAGATGCCCTGGTTGGTGAGCACGTCGAAGCCGCGGATGAAGATCTGATCGAAGCGCGGGTCGAAGCCCGACCGGGCGGAAATGGCGCCCGGGACGTAGTTGACCGCGTCGGTGAACGTCTGGACGTTGCGGTCGTTCAGCTGCTCTCGGGTGACCACCGAGACCGATTGCGGGGCCTCGATCAGCGGGGTGTTGGTTTTGGTGGCGGCCGTGGCGACGCGCGCGGTGTAGCCGGTGATCCCGGAGGGGCCGCCACCGCCGCCGCTGGTGGCGGCCGTGCCGCCGTCGCCGGCGCTGACGTTGAGGCCGCCGGAGCCGGCCGATGCCGGCGCGGCGTTGCCGGGTCCCACCGCCTCGACCGAGATCTCGTTGAGCTGAACGGTGCCATCTTGTGCCACCACGGGACCGGCGAGGATTGTGGTGGTGAGAAGGACGGGGAGGAGCGAGGAGCGGTGGGACATGGATCACGCTGGCGCGCGCTCGGACGAGCGCAGTACCCGTGTGATCGTCCTTCACGGATCCGCGAGCAAGCCAAAAACGTGTTATAGATCACACACTTAAAACGGTTCAAATCTGAAAATATTCTAAATTTAAAGTGGGCGAATGCCCCTCGTCGAGGCCGAGGCGCAGGGCATCCGAGAGGGTTCGGGCCGTGAGCGACCTGCCCCGCGCCCGCCGGCGCGAGCCGAGCGACCAGGGCACGAAATCGAACGTCGGCTTTCAAGCGCCAAGCCGGCTTCCGTTCACCACCCTTCGCGGCCTTTCACAGGGTCAAGCTGCGCGCGCAGGCCTTTGGTCGGCGCAGGCGCCGAGGTCAGCGCAGGAGCCAGGTGCCGACGAAGGCGAGGGCGGCCGAGTAGACGGCGTATCCGTCCTCGTCCGTCACCACCACGGTGATGGTCTGGCGCTCGCCCTCGGCCGGGCTCTCGTCGACGGCGATGGCGGGCAGCAGGCGCTTGGCCTGGAGCGCGGCGGCCTGCACGTCCTCGCACAAGGTGCCCACGTCGTCGCGCTGGTGGAAGCCGTCGTGGATGTCGAAGAAGTAGCGGGGCACAGGCTGTCCACGCGTGGAAGGCGGGAGCGCATCCGTCTCTCAGGCGCGGAGCGCCGAATACTGGGGCCGCGATGGCAGAATCGTATACATCCCGACCGGGACGGCAACCGCGCGAGTGTCGCATGCGGCGGCGGCGCACGAACCGGCCGATGTATTGGCCCGATCCCCGTGCGGACGGTGCGATAGCCTCGCGGAGATTCGCGCGCCTCGTCCCTCCTTTCCCGACCCTGGCGTGAGCCGAGGCCCACCCTTCCCCCACGAAAGGGGAGGGACGATGCGGCGCCCGCCTCCGGCGCCGGCGCGGATGGCGCGGACGGAAAATTTCCGGTTTCCTGCTTGTCCTGTCCGGCGATCGTCGAAAGATCCGCGAGGAGCCTGCCATCCCGAGCCCCACCGCCCCGGTCCCGCCCGCGATGCCCTACCTGCCGCAGCTCGACGGGGTGCGGGCGCTGGCGATCGCCATCGTCTACGTCGCCCATTGCGGGCTGAGCCACGTCGTGCCCGGCGGCTTCGGCGTCACGGTGTTCTTCTTCCTGTCGGGCTACCTGATCACCACGCTGCTGCGGATCGAGCGGGGGCGGACCGGGACGGTCTCGCTGCCGGCGTTCTACCTGCGCCGAAGCTTGCGCATCCTGCCGCCGATGTACCTGGCGCTGGCGCTGTCCGGCCTGCTCCACGGGCTCGGTCTGCTCGACTGGATGCCGGTCGACGCGGCGGCGGTGCTCGGGCAGGCGACGTTCCTGACGAACTATCCCGACCTTCTCGGCACCGAGCGGGTGCTGCCGGTGCCGCTGTGGAGCCTCGCCATCGAGGAGCACTTCTACCTGCTGTTCCCGCTGGCCTACCTCGCGTGGCTCGGGCGCCTGTCGCCGCGGCGGGCGGCCGAGCCACGCGAGGTAGGCCAGCGGGAACAGCA
>NZ_VRUV01000381.1:0-4419 GCF_008039455.1 Methylobacterium sp. WL116 | reverse complement strand
CCCGTCGGCCGGCGCGGGCGCCGGGGCGGGTGCCGGAGTCGGCGCAGGCATCGGAGCCCCGGCCTTCGGCGTGTTGTCGCCGGCCGCCGCGATCGCCAGCATGTTGAGCAGCTTCGTCACCGAAGCCTGCGAGATCGCCGTCACCGACGAGGACGGGTCGGCGTTGATGGCCTGGAACTTGAGGTAGGTCTTGTCCTCGTAGATCTCGTTGAGGTGCTTGAGCTCGGTCAGCGTGAACTTGGTCGCGTATTCCTTCGACAGCCCCTCGACCATGATGCCGCTCTGCTTGTCGAACTCGGCCATCAGCTCCTTACGGACGGAGTCCGACTTGTCGTCCGGCATCGCGGCGACGGTCTTCTCGAGCGCGGCGTCGAAGCCGGTCTTCAGGTTCTTGATCAGCGTCTTGCTGACGAGCGTCTTGGCCTCGGCGACCTTGTCGGCCGCCTCGTCCGCGCGGGCGGCGATGGGCAGGGCGAGCGCGGTCGTCAGGCACAGGGTGGCGAGAAGGCGGGTCATCGTTTCTCCCAAAGGTTCGTGTCGTCCCCGCCGTTTCCCGGCACGGGTCGGGGCCGGCTCTAGCAGCGTTCGCGTCGAATAGGGAACGCGCCGGCCGGTTCGAGACCGCGTCAGACCCGCTCGATGATCGTCGCCGTGCCCATGCCGGCGCCGATGCACAGGGTCACCAGGGCGCGCTCCTTGCCGGTGCGCTCCAACTCGTCGAGCACGGTGCCCAGGATCATCGCGCCGGTGGCGCCGAGCGGATGGCCCATGGCGATGGCGCCGCCGTTGACGTTGACCTTGGCCGGATCGAGGTCGAACGCCTGCTGGAAGCGCAGGACCACGGCGGCGAAGGCCTCGTTGACCTCGAACAGGTCGATGTCGGAGAGCTGCATCCCGGCCCGCGCCAGCACCTTCCTCGTCACGTCGACCGGGCCGGTCAGCATCAGCGCCGGATCCGAGCCGATGTTGGCGAAGGCGCGGATTCGTGCACGCGGCTTCAGGCCCGCGGCGACGCCCGCCTCTCGCGAGCCGATCAGCACCGCGGCGGCGCCGTCGACGATGCCCGACGAGTTGCCGGCATGGTGGACGTGGTCGACCGCCTCGACGTCCGGATGCGCGTCGACCGCCACCGCGTCGAAGCCGCCCATCTGGCCCATCTGCACGAACGAGGCCTTCAGCTGCCCGAGCGACTGCATGTCGGTCGCGGGCCGCATGTGCTCGTCGCGGTCGAGCAGGGTGATGCCGTTCACGTCGCGCACCGGCACGACCGAATCCTTGAACAGGCCGTCGGCCCAGGACCTGCCCGAACGGGTCTGGGACTGCACGGCGTAGGCGTCGCAATCGTCGCGGCTGAACCCGTACTTGGTGGCGATCAGGTCGGCGGAGACGCCCTGGGGCATGAAGTAGGACTTGATCGCGATCGCCGGGTCGACCGGCCAGGCGCCGCCCGAGGCGCCGAGGCCGACGCGGCTCATCGACTCGACGCCCCCGCCCACCGTCATGTCGTGCTGGCCGGCCATGACCTGGGCGGCGGCGAAGTTGATCGCGTCGAGGCCCGAGGCGCAGAAGCGGTTGATCTGCACGCCCGGCACGTGGTTGCCGTAGTCGGCGACCAGCGCCGCGGCCCGGGCGATGTCGCCGCCGGCCTCGCCGACCGGGTCGACGCAGCCGAGCACCACGTCGTCGACCTTCCGGGTGTCGAGGCCGTTGCGGTCCTTGAGCGCGCGCAACGCCGTCTCGGCCAGGCGGAGCGCCGTGACCTCGTGCAGCGACCCGTCCGGCTTACCGCGGCCGCGGGGGGTGCGGACGTGGTCGTAGATGAAGGCCTCGGTCATGGCGTTTCCCTCGGATCGTTGTCCACTTGGCAACAGCGAGGGCTTGCGCGGTCCGACGCTCCCTCACGTCCCTCCCCCCTCTGCGGGGGAGGGTGGGCCTCGCGTCAGCGAGGGTCGGGAGAGGGGAGCGCGTTATCCGGCACCGTCGCTCCCCTCTCCCGACCCGCTTCGCGGGCCACCCTCCCCCCGCAGAGGGGGGAGGGAAGAACTCCCTCAGAACGCCTCGGCCGGCAAGGCCATGGTCGTGTCCGCGCCGGCCTTGACCCGCCCGAAGCGCATCGCGGTCTCGGGCAGCACCCGCTCCATGTAGAACCGGCCGATGGCGAGCTTGGCCTCCATGCGCTCCGGCCGCTCGGCCTTCTTGGCGTTCGCCGCCTTGGCGATCTTGCCCCACATGTAGCCCATCGCGACGAGGCCGAGGAGATGCATGTAGTCGGTGGCGCCGGCGCCGGCGTTGTCCGGCTTCGAGAACGCGTTCTGCATGAACCACATGGTGGCGCCCTGCAGGTCGTTGAGCCCGGCCTGGAGCGGCGCGGTGAAGGGTTTCAGCGCCTCGTCCTCGCCGTTGTCCTTGATGAAGGCCTGGACCTCGCCGAGGAAGGTCATCATCGCGCGACCGCCGTCTTTGGGCAGCTTGCGCCCGATCAGGTCCATCGCCTGGATGCCGTTGGCGCCCTCGTAGATCATCGCGATGCGGGCATCGCGCACGAACTGCGACATGCCCCATTCCTCGATGTAGCCGTGGCCGCCGAACATCTGCTGCGCCTCAACCGCGTTGGCGAAGCCCCGGTCGGTGAGCACGCCCTTGACCACGGGGGTGAGCAGGCCGAGCAGGTCGTCGGCGGTCTGGCGCTCCTTCGCGTCCTCGGAGCGATGCGAGATGTCGGATTGCAGCGCGGTCCAGAGCATCAGCGCGCGCGCCGAATCGTTGAAGGCGCGGATGCCCATCAGCGTGCGGCGCACGTCGGGGTGGACGATGATCGGGTCGGCGGCCCTGTCCGGCGCCTTCGCGCCGGTGAGCGAGCGGCCCTGCAGCCGGTCCTTCGCGTAGGCCACGGCGTTCTGGTAGGCGACCTCGGACTGGCCGAGGCCCTGCACGCCGACGGCGAGCCGCGCCTCGTTCATCATCACGAACATCGCGTTGAGGCCGCGGTTCTCCTGGCCGACGAGCCAGCCGGTGGCGCCGTCGTAGTTCATCACGCAGGTCGAGTTGCCGTGGATGCCCATCTTGTGCTCGATCGAGCCGCAGGACACGCCGTTGCGCGCGCCGACCGAGCCGTCCGCGTTCACCAGGAACTTCGGCACCACGAAGAGCGAGATCCCCTTGGTGCCGGCCGGCGCGCCCTCGATCCGGGCGATGACGAGATGGACGATGTTCTCCGACAGGTCGTGCTCGCCCGCCGAGATGAAGATCTTGGTGCCGGTCAGCGCGTAGGAGCCGTCGCCGTTCGGCACGGCCTTGGTCTTCAGGAGGCCGAGATCGGTGCCGCAATGGGGCTCGGTGAGGTTCATGGTGCCGGTCCAGGCGCCCTCGACCATCTTCGGCAGGTAGGTGCTCTTCTGCTCGTCCGAGCCGTGAACCAGCAAAGCCGCCATCGCCCCCTGCGTCAGGCCCGGATACATCCCGAGCGCGAGGTTGGCGCCGGAGGCGAATTCCTGGATCGCGGTGTTCAGCGTGTGCGGCAGCCCCTGGCCGCCGTATTCCTCCGGCACCGACAGGCCCATCCAGCCGCCCTGGGCGTAGGCGTCGTAGGCCGCCTTGAAGCCCTTCGGCGTCGTCACCGAGCCGTCGGCCCGGCGGAGGCAGCCTTCGAGGTCGCCGACGCGGTTGAGCGGGGCCAGCACCTCGTCGGCGAGCTTGGCGCCCTCGTTCAGCACCGCCTCGACCATGTCCGGCGTGGCCTCGGAGAAGCCCGCGAGGTTGGCGTGGTTGTGGAAGCCGAGCACGTCGTTGAGGAGGAACAGGGTGTCCTCGACCGGGGCGCGATAGCTCGGCATGTGTCGATCCTCCAAGGGGGCGGAGGCCCTGCCCGGTCCGTCGCGGAGCGGTGGGTCTCTCGATAGTTCATATATAAACTATCCCGCCGTCCGGGGGCAAGAGGGGTGCGGCCGGGTTCCGCGGTTTCGACCGATGCAACCCATGTTCGACCTCTTAACCCGGTGTTTACCAAGAAAGTTAATGGTCCTGGACAACCGATCCGAGGACCGCGTTCCGGACACGTCGCAAGCGTGCGCGAACGTGGCCGGGGCCCGGTGCCGAACGCCGCCGAACGCAGGCCCGATGATGACCCGAACCGCGACGCCGAGCTTCGACAACTTCGATCCCGACGTGCTCGATGCTGCCCGCGACGTGGCCCGCCGCGCCGGCGTCCCGCTGGAAACGTGGATCGCCTCCGTCGTGCCGGACAAGGCGAAGGCGGGCTCGGTCAAGGCGGCCGCGAAGTCCAGCACGAAGGTGCCGCGCCGCCCCGCCTCGGATCTTGGGACGTCCCGGCCGGCCGCACCCCTCTTGCCCCCGGACGGCGGGATAGTTTATATATGAACTATCGAGAGACCCACCGCTCCGCGACGGACCGGGCAGGGC
>NZ_VRUV01000380.1:0-4512 GCF_008039455.1 Methylobacterium sp. WL116 | reverse complement strand
GGGCGGCTCCTTCTCGGCAGGCTTCGGGGCTTGCCGCGCCGGGGGGCGCTGCTGCGCAAGCGCCGGAGCGTGCGCGGAAACGGTGAAGCCGGCGCCGACCGCGAGGACCGGCAGGATGAGGTGCAGGAAGGACGGCTTGCCGATCACGGGCGGTCCCCGGGTCGACGGGCGGCGACCTTCGCGAAGGCGTCCGCCAACGTGTCGGCGAGACCCGGCGTCGTTTCGAGGTCGGCGATCTCGTCGCGCGTCGCCCAGCGGACGGCGAGGGCTTCGGGGCCGGCCTCCGGCTCGCCGCCGATCCAGAGGGCCGCATGGGGGTGGACGACGTAGTGATGGCGCACGCGACCGTCGGGCTCGCGCTGGATGATCTCGGTCGGCGGCAGGACGCCGATCATCTCGGCGTCGAGGCCGACCTCCTCCTTGAGCTCGCGCAGGGCGGCGTCGGCGATCGCCTCGCCGGCTTCGACCAGCCCGCCGGGGAGGGTCCAGACGCCGCGCATCGGCGCATTGGCGCGCGCCGCCAGCAGCACCCGGTCGCCGCGGATCACCGCGATCGACGCGCCGACGAAGGGGCGCATGGGAAACAATCGCGCATCGGCCTCGCTCACGGCTTCGTCCCATCCGGCGCGACGACCGCGACGCGTCCGTCGGACAGGCCGACGAGGATGCGCACCTTCGTCCCGCGCCCGAGCGCGGCGACGCCGTAGGCGGCGGGGGCGGGCAGCGCGATCCGCGCGCGCTCCCTGATGCCGCCCTTCAGCGAGACCAGGGCGATAGCCGAATTGTCGGCGACGGGCAGAGCGAGGTCCGCCTGCGCGCCGTGCGCCTCGCCGGACGCCAGGCCTTCGTCGCGGCGACGCTCCACGGCGGCGATGCGTCGGGTCTGGCCCTCGTCACCCGCGCCGGTATCGGCGACTGGGCCGTCACCGCCCGGACGCCCTCCCAGGATGGCGCTCCGCTGCGGATCGCCGCCGTCGCCGATTTCGCCAGGACCGGGTCGCCGCAGGTCGCCGCGGTTCTAGCGAAGGGCGGGCGCCTCCAGCTTTGGACGCCCGCCGTCGACGCCTTCACCCTCGCCGGCGAGGCGCCGGGCTACGCCTCCGGCCCGGGCGACGTCGATCTCGCCGCCGCGGTCGCCTGGAACGGCAGATCGAGGATCGTGACCGCCGGCTCGGCGGCGGCGGGCGTGGCGGCGAGAACGACGAGGAGCAACCAGCGGGACAGCCGGTCAGACATGCTGCCCGCCGTTGATGTGCAGCTCAGCGCCGTTCACGTAGGACGAGGCCTCGGTGCACAGGAAGTAGATCGCCTTGGCGACCTCGTCGGGCGTGCCGAGGCGGCGCTGCGGGATCTGCTCGACCAGCTTGTCGGTTCCGGGCGACAGGATCGCGGTGTCGATCTCGCCGGGCGAGATCGCGTTGACGCGCACGCCCAGCGGCCCGAAATCGGCGGCCATCTCGCGGGTCAGGCCGGCCAGCGCCGACTTCGAGGTGCCGTAGGCCGCGCCCGCGAACGGGTGGACGCGCGACCCGGCGATCGAGGTGACGTTGACGATCGACCCCTTGGCGCGGGCGAGTTCGTCGCGCAGGCCCTGGGCGAGCAGCACGGGCGCGAAGAAGTTCACCTGGAACACCCGCTGCCAGGTCGCGAAGTCGGTCGGCAGGGCGCCGAGGCGCTCGCCGTTCGGCCCCTTCGGCGAGATGCCGGCATTGTTGACCAGCGCGTGGAGCAGCCCGCCCTCGATCGACAGCCGCTCGGCGACCTCGCGGACCCCGCGCACGGTATCCTCGGCGTCGGCGAGGTCGACCTGGAGGTGGTCCTCCGGGCCCATCTCCCACGGGCAGTTCTCGGGAAAGGCGTGGCGCGAGCAGGTGATCACCCGCCATCCCGCCGCGGAGAAGCGCTTGACGGTGGCGTGGCCGATGCCCCGGCTCGCCCCGGTGAGCAGCATGACGCGACGGCGTTCGTTTCCGGGTATGGCCAAGGCCGTGCCTCGCTTCCGATCGGGGTCGGCGCCGGGGCACCCCGGCGGGCCGCCGCGCTGAGCCCAAGGTCTAAGCGCAGCCGGCCCGAAAATCCAGGGACTTCGCCGCGTCGCAACACCGGCGGGGACGCTTGACGGGGCACCGATGCGGCGGGATCACCGGGGCTCCGCAGCCCCTCGCACCGGATCGCCCCCTCATGCCGACCACGGCCCGCCCCACCGATCGCATGCCCGCCATTTCCGCGGATCGGCTCACCCCGGCGCAGCTCGCGGCGTCGGACGCGTTCTTCGCAGCGCGCAAGACGCCGGTCTTCGGCCCGTTCGTGCCGCTGCTGCGCAGCCCCGACCTGATGCTGCGCGCGAGCGACATGGGCCTGTACCTGCGCTACGACAGCGTTCTGCCGCTCAGGATCAGCGAGTTCGCCATCCTGATCGTCGCCCGCGAGTGGAGCCAGCAGATCGAGTGGCAGATCCACCATCCGATCGCGCTGAAGGCCGGCGTCGACGCGGACGTGGCGCAGGCGATCGCGGAAGGCCGGCGGCCGGAGGGCATGTCGGCCGAGGAAGCCGCGGTCTACGCGTTCTCGACCGAGCTCCAGCGCAACAAGGCGGTGAGCGACCCGACTTACGCGGCCCTGGTCGCGCTCTACGGCGAGCAGGGCGCGATCGATCTCACCGGGATCAACGGCTATTACGCCCTGCTCGCGATGACGATGAACGTCGCCCGCACCGCCCTGCCGGAAGGCGTCGCGCCGCCGCTGCCGCCCCTGATCCCGTAGCGGCTTCTCAGGGATAGAGGCGCGACCGGTCCCAGCCCTTGCCGTTGCAGGTGAACCGGACGCGGTCGTGCAGGCGATAGTCGCCGTTGCGCCAGAACTCCATCGCCACCGGGGCGATCCGGAACCCGGTCCAGTTCTCCGGCCGCGGCACCGGCCCGTCCTCGTAGCGGGCCGACAGCTCCGCCACCTCCGCCATCAGCGCGTCGCGGCCTGCGAGCGGGCGCGACTGACGGCTGGCGATGGCGCCGAGCCGGCTGTCGCGGTGGCGACTGGCGAAGTAGGCGTCCGCCTCCTCGGGCGTCACTCGCGACACCGGACCGCGGACGCGGATCTGCCGGCGCAGGCTCTTCCAGTGCAGCACGAAGGCGGCCTGCGGGTTGGCGGCGAGCTCCTCGCCCTTGGCCGATTCGACGTTGGTGTAGAAGACGAAGCCGCGCTCGTCGAAGCCCTTCAGCAGCACCATCCGCACGTCCGGCAGGCCGTCCGCGCCTGTGGTGGCCAGCGCGATCGCGTTGGCGTCCTCGGGCTCGGACGCCGTCGCCTCGGCCATCCAGGCAGCGAACAGGCCGAACGGATCGTCGCTCAGGGTGAAGTCGGCGGCATCCGGGACCGCATCGCGCCCGCCCGACTCATCGATCTTTAACGCGTCCACGACTTAATCCTCCGTTGTGAGATCCGGGTCGGGGGGCACCGACGTTGGAGCACACTTACGCGCCATCTCGTCTTGGGTTCAGGGTCTCGGGTTCAGGTGTAATGCGTCGTCGCGACAAGAAGGAAGGGGCTGCGGCGATGCCGCGGGGGGAAGCGCGGGCTGGGCGGCTCCCGCCGGTGGCACTGGCCGCGGGTCTCGCGTCGATGCTCTGCGGCTGCAGCCAGCCGCTCCTGATCTTCCGGGCGGATGCCAATCCCGAGGCCAGGGCGGAGACCGTCGCCGACGAGCCGATCGTCACCGGCAGCATCAGCCGGCGCCCGACGAGCTTCGGCTCGGACCTGGGCGAGGAGGATTGGCGCCGCGCCTACGCCGCGCTCTCGGTCGCTCTCGACCCGCAGGGCAACGGCAAGCCGGTGAAGTGGGACAACCCCGAGACCAGCCTGCGCGGCACGATCAACCCGACCGGGCTGCCCTACGTCGCCCACGACCTGATCTGCCGCGATTTCCTCGCCAGCGTGATTGCTCCCGGGAACAACCGCTTCGTGCGCGGCACCGGTTGCAAGCCGTCCGGCGGCGAGTGGGAACTCAAGCGCATCCGCACCGGCAAGGCCGGATCGGGCAAGACGAGCTGAGCGCGAACGATGCGAGGCGGCTCGGCCGCGTGACGCGTTCGGGTTGACGCCGGCCGCGCTTGCGCCGAGTCTCGTCGCCCCTACGTTGCGCGAGAGCAACAGGCCGCCCACATGCGGCCTGGATGGCCGCTGCTCCACAGCCGGCGCGAAACCACGAAGTTCAAGAGACCGATGCGCAATCCCTACGAGGTGCTGGGCGTCCCCAAGGGCGCCGGCGAGGCCGAGATCAAGAAGGCCTACCGCAAGCTCGCCAAGACCTACCATCCGGACACCAACAAGGACGCGAAGGCGAAGGATCGCTTCGCCGAGGCGAACGCCGCCTACGAGATCCTCGGCGAGCCGGAGAAGCGCCGCCAGTTCGACCGTGGCGAGATCGACGCCGACGGCAAGCCGCGCGCGACCGGGTTCGAGGGGCCGAGATCGGCGGCGAGGTAGCGCACCGAGGCTTCGAGCGCGGCCTTGGCG
>NZ_VRUV01000037.1:0-18522 GCF_008039455.1 Methylobacterium sp. WL116 | reverse complement strand
CGCTGGCCGTCGCCTGGGGCGCGATCGGCGACGTCGGCATGCTCGCCCGCAACAAGACGGTGATGGAAGGGCTCGCCGGCCGCGTCGGCGTGACGCCGATGGAGGCCCGCCGCTGCCTCGACCTCATGGCCGATGCGCTGGGCGCCCAGGGCTCGGCGCCCGACGACGCGGTGCTCGCCATCGCCTCGATGCATTGGGGCAAGACGCGCGAGCGCCTCGCGACCATGCGCTCGCCGAGCTACGACGACCTCGGCTCCGACCAGCAGATGGAGGCCGGCGCTGTCGCCGCGATCAGCATCGGCACGCTGCTCAAGGGCCACGACATCGACGCGGTGCGCAAGACCGTGTCCGACGCGATCGTCGAGGACATCGCCCGCATCCTGCGCCTGCCGAAGGACGACATCAGCCGCGTGCGCCAGCTCTCCGAGATCGGCCTCGACTCGCTGATGGGCGTCGAGCTCGGCGCCAGCCTGCAGGAGCGCTTCGGCCTCGATTCGCCGCCGGCGGGCCTGTCCTCTGGGATGACCGTCAACGAGCTGTCGGAGTCCTTAATTCAGGCGGTTTCGGCGCCGATGGACGAGGCCGCCGGGGTCGCCCTGAGCCTCGCTTCGAGGCACGTCGGCAGCGAGGTCGATGCGGCGGTGCTCCAGCCGTTCCAGGATCTCGTCGAGAAGAAGAGCCTCGAGAGCAAAGAGATCCTGTCATGACGCAATCGCCACGGCCGGATGGGGGGCGCGCCGCGCTCGCGGGCTTCGTGACGAACCGGCTGGGACGCAACGCGCCCCGGCCGACCGCGCTCCGCGCGCCGGAGAAGGTCGGCGATCCCTCGGTGCAGGATTTCGCGAGCCTGCCCGGCTACCGCGAGCTGCGGCTGCAGCGCTCGGCCGCCGAGCTGATCGGTCTCGACAACCCGTTCTTCCACGTCCACGAGACCAAGGCCGGCGCGACCACCCGCATCGCCGGGCGGTCCTTCGTCAACTTCTCGTCCTATGACTACCTCGGCCTCAACGGCCACCCGCGCATCTCGGATGCCGCCCGCGCGGCGATCGCCGAGTTCGGCACCTCGTCGTCGGCGAGCCGCGTCGTGGCCGGCGAGCGGCCGGGCCACCTCAGCCTGGAGAAGGCGCTGGCCGCGCATTACCAGACCGAGGCCTGCGTGGTGATGGTGAGCGGGCACGCCACCAACGTCACGACGATCGGGGCGCTGCTCGAGCCGGGCGACGTGATCTTCCACGACAACCTGATCCACAACAGCATCGTCACCGGCGCGCAGCTGTCCGGCGCCCAGCGCCGCTCCTTCGCCCACAACGACCTCGACGCGCTCGAAACCCTGCTTCAGGCGACCCGGCACGAGCACCGCCGGGCCCTGATCGTGATCGAGGGCCTCTACAGCATGGACGGCGACGCGCCGGACCTCGCCGGCTTCATCGCCCTCAAGGAGCGCTACAACGCCTGGCTGATGGTCGACGACGCCCACGGGCTCGGCGTGCTCGGCCGCACCGGCGCCGGGCTGTTCGAGCATGCCGGCATCGACCCGAAGCGGGTCGACATCTGGATGGGCACCTTCTCGAAGACGCTCTCGGCCTGCGGCGGCTACATCTGCGGCGCCTCGACGCTGATCGAGTACCTGAAGTGCACGGCCGGCGGCTTCGTCTACAGCGTCGGCATGTCCCCGCCGCTCGCGGCCGCCGCCGAGGCCGCGCTCGCGGTGATGCACGACGAGCCGGAGCGGGTCGAGCGCCTGCGCCAGAACGGCGCCCTGTTCCTCGCCTGCGCGAAGAAGCGCGGGCTCGATACCGGGACCAGCATGGGGCTCGCGGTGATCCCGGTGATCGTCGGCGATTCGCTGAAGTCGGTGACGTTGTCCGATCGGCTGTACAAGCGCGGGATCAACGTGCAGCCGATCATCCACCCGGCCGTGCCCGAGCGCGCCTCGCGCCTGCGCTTCTTCATGACCTCGGAGCACACGCCCGAGCAGATCCGCGAGACGGTCACCGCGGTCGCCGAGGAGCTCGCCGCCATCGAGAAGGGCGGCTCGCTGATCGAGCAGCTCCTGGCCAAGCGCAGCTGACGATCCGATCGATCGAGACCGATGACGCCCGGGTTCGAAGCCCGGGCGTTTTCCGTTTCAGTGATCGATACAAGCAACGCGATCTGAATCGAGCGACTGTAGATCGTCGATCAACAAGTCTAGGATTGGGCGATCGGTTTTCGGTGACGAAGAGTGCTTCCGAACCTCGGCGAACGCGATGCCGATCCGCTGTGCCGAGCATTCGAGGATTGTCGGCTTTACGGTCCTTTAACCACAACCTGCAACGTTGACGAGGTCTTCCAGGGACCGCCGACGATGCTCCATTCCGACCCGCTCCTGACCCGTCCCACCCTCACCCATACCGGCCTGCTCGCGCGGGCGGTCGATGGCCTGAAGGGTGAGGCCGCCTCTCCGGCCGAGATGTGGCGTCTGCTGACCGACAACTACATCGTCGATCTCGACGCGGTCGCGGCGCTGATGCCGATCCCCGAACCCGAGCCGGTCTGGCTCGCCGCGCGGGGCTGATGCAGCAAGATCACAGGTGCGCCCGGCCTCGCCGAGCTGGCACGACATCTGCAAACCCCACAGCGTCATCAAGAGAAACGTCACGACGAGGAACGCCCGGACAAGAAACACGCGGTGGCTCGAACGCCTGAGCACCCCGCGGACCTGTCGATCGCTCGAACACGGGGTCCGTCATGTCCGAATTGTTGTCCGTTGCCCTCGTCTGCGCCGGGACGCTGCTGGCCCAGGATTGCTCCCGCGAGACCGCGCTCGACGTGATCGTCTCGCCGGCGCGCACGCCGATGGAGTGCATCATGCACGCCCAGACCATGGCCGCCGCGGCCGGGCTCCCCGGCGGCGACCATCGCTACCTCAAGGTCTCGTGCGAGCACCGGCGTACCGAAGCCGACCCGGTGGTCGTCGTGCGCCGGGCGTCCTGAGCGCGGCTCAGCCGACCGCCGTCAGGGTGTCGCCGACCGCGAGGGTCCCGCCGGCGATCACCTCGGCATAGACGCCGCAATCGCGGTGGCCGAGACGCGCATCGATCGCCCAGGGGATGTCGAGGTCGCGCACGCCGCTGACCGGGTCGACGTTGGTCGCCGCGCAGCGCACGGTGCGCTGGGTCAACTTGAGGCGCAGCCCGCTCGGCGCCTCGAGCACGCGGCCGACCATCTCCAACTCGGCCCAGGGGGCGAGCCCCTCGACGAAGAGGTTGCTGCGAAAGCGCAGCGGATCGACGGGCGCGCCGACGTAATCCTCGATCGCGCGCACGCTGGCGAGGTTGATCAGCGAGACGAAGCCGATCCTGGAATCGGTGAAGCGGTATCCGGTCTGCGCCGCCGCCGCCAGCACCCGCGGCGCGCCGCGCAGGGCGTGGGGCAGCAGGCGCCGCAACAGGTCCTCAAGCGTCGCCCGGCCCTCTTCGGTGTCGAGCTTGGCCTTGACGGTCTCGCCTTCGGCCTCGACGGTGAGCGTCGCGGTGGCGTCGTCGTAGCGGGTGCGCAGGCGCGTCAGCGCCTCGTCGCGCATCAGCATCAGGTACTTCGTCTTGGGCTGATGACGCGGTGCGTTCGGATCGAAGCCCGAATCGCCGTTCTCGACCGCGTAGAGCCGATCGCCCGGGAAGTAGCCCGACGTCTCAAGGTCCGCCCGTTCCAGCGGCTCGGGGCTGCACCCCTTCACGGGGTAGCGGTAGAGGGCGGAGAGCGTCGCGGTCATGCCGGCACCGTGACCCGGATCTTCACATCGATGCAAGGGGTCTGCCCCCTCTTGTGGTGCGCAATTGCAACACCACATCCTCGGTACCGGCGGCCATCGGCGCCGGGGCCTTCCGCGGCGGTTCCTCGTCGGGAGGCGACGTCTCGGGCCAACACCGCGCCTTCCAGGGCGGCGGAGGCCGAAGCGGTAGGAAACAAGAACGCATGAACTTCGAAAAATACACCGAGCGCGCCCGCGGCTTCGTCCAGGCTGCGCAGAACCTCGCGATGCGCGAGGGCCATCCCCAATTGCAGCCGGGCCACCTGCTCAAGGTGCTGCTCGACGATCCCGAGGGCCTGTGCGCAGGCCTGATCGACCGGGCCGGCGGCCAGTCGCGCGTCGCCCTGGCGCAGATCGAGGCGTGGCTCGCCAAGCAGCCGAAGGTCTCGGGCAACGCGAGCCAGCCGCAGGCGACCCGCGACCTGATGCGCCTGTTCGACACCGCCGAGAAGGCTGCCGAGAAGGCCGGCGATTCCTACGTCACCGTGGAGCGCCTCCTGCTCGCGCTCGCCGTCGAGAAGGACACCGAGGCCGGCAAGGCGCTCGTCTCCGCCGGCGTGACGCCGGCTTCGCTCAACGGCGCGATCAACGCCCTGCGCAAGGGCCGGACGGCCGACAACGCTTCGGCCGAGAACGCCTACGACGCCCTGAAGAAGTACGCCCGCGACCTCACCGAAGCCGCGCGCGAGGGCAAGCTCGACCCGGTGATCGGCCGCGACGAGGAGATCCGCCGCACGATCCAGGTCCTGTCCCGGCGCACCAAGAACAATCCGGTCCTCATCGGCGAGCCCGGCGTCGGCAAGACGGCGATCGTCGAGGGGCTGGCCCTGCGCATCGTCAACGGCGACGTGCCCGAGAGCCTGAAGGAGAAGAGCCTTCTCGCCCTCGACCTCGGCGCGCTCATCGCCGGGGCGAAGTTCCGCGGCGAGTTCGAGGAGCGGCTGAAGGCCGTGCTTTCCGAGGTCACCGCGGCCGCGGGCGGCATCATCCTGTTCATCGACGAGATGCATACCCTGGTCGGCGCCGGAAAGGCCGACGGGGCGATGGACGCCTCGAACCTGCTGAAGCCGGCGCTGGCCCGCGGCGAGCTGCACTGCGTCGGGGCGACCACGCTCGACGAGTACCGCAAGCATGTCGAGAAGGACGCCGCGCTGGCCCGCCGCTTCCAGCCGGTCTTCGTCTCGGAGCCCACCGTGGAAGATACGGTCTCGATCCTGCGCGGGATCAAGGAGAAGTACGAGCAGCACCACGGCGTCCGCATCCAGGATTCCGCCTTGGTCGCGGCCGCGACGCTGTCGAACCGCTACATCACCGACCGCTTCCTGCCCGACAAGGCGATCGACCTCATGGACGAGGCCGGCTCGCGCCTGCGCATGCAGGTCGATTCGAAGCCCGAGGAGCTGGACAACCTCGACCGCGAGATCGTGCGCCTGAAGATCGAGGGCGAGGCGCTGAAGAAGGAAACCGATTCGGCCTCCCGCGACCGTCTGGCCCGGCTCGAGAAGGAGCTTGCCGACCTCGAGGAGCAGTCCGCCACCATTACCTCGCGCTGGAAGGCGGAGAAGGACAAGCTCGGCGCCGCCGCCGAGCTCAAGAAGAAGCTCGACGAGGCGCGCAACGAGCTGGCCTCCGCCCAGCGCCAGGGTCAGTACCAGCGCGCGGGCGAGCTTGCCTACGGCGTGATCCCGGGGCTGGAGAAGCGGCTCGCCGAGATCGAGGCCGCGGCCGAGAGCGCGGTCGCGCGCGACGGCATGGTCGAGGAGGCGGTGACGCCGGCCCACATCGCGGGCGTGGTCTCGCGCTGGACCGGCGTGCCGGTGGACAAGATGCTGGAGGGCGAGCGCGACAAGCTGCTCGCGATGGAGGACGCGATCGGCAGGCGCGTCGTCGGCCAGCGCGAAGCGGTGGAAGCGGTCTCGACCGCGGTGCGCCGCGCGCGCGCCGGCCTGCAGGACCCGAACCGGCCGATCGGCTCGTTCATGTTCCTCGGGCCGACCGGCGTCGGCAAGACCGAGCTGACAAAGGCGCTCGCCAGCTTCCTGTTCGATGACGACACCGCGTTGGTGCGCATCGACATGTCGGAATACATGGAGAAGCACTCCGTGGCCCGGCTGATCGGCGCGCCCCCCGGCTATGTCGGCTACGAGGAGGGCGGCGCGCTGACCGAGGCGGTGCGGCGCCGGCCGTATCAGGTCGTGCTGTTCGACGAGATCGAGAAGGCGCATCCGGACGTGTTCAACGTCCTGCTGCAGGTTCTCGACGACGGGCGCCTGACCGACGGGCAGGGGCGGACGGTCGACTTCCGCAACACGCTGCTGATCATGACCTCGAACCTCGGGGCCGAGTATCTGGTGGCGCAGAGCGAGGGCGAGGACACCGACGCGGTGCGGGACGACGTGATGGGCGTGGTGCGAAGCCACTTCCGGCCGGAGTTCCTGAACCGGATCGACGAGATCATCCTGTTCCACCGGCTCAAGCGGGCGGAGATGGGCGCCATCGTCGACATCCAGCTCGTCCGCCTCCAGAAGCTGCTGGAGGAGCGCAAGATCGTCCTCGACGTCGACGCCGAGGCGCGCGCCTGGCTCGCCGACCGCGGCTACGACCCGGCCTACGGGGCGCGGCCGTTGAAGCGAGTGATCCAGAAGACGGTGCAGGACCCGCTGGCGGAGCTGCTGCTGTCGGGCAAGATCCACGACGGCGAGAGCGTGCCGGTGGCGGTGGGGCCGGACGGCCTCGTCATCGCCGGCACCGCGACAGCGCCGCGGCGGCGGCCGGCCAACGTGACGCTGAACTAACCTCGCGCGGCGCATCGGTTTCGAACCGGTGCGCCGCAGTTCTCGTGAAACGCTGCGCTCAGCGCACGACGACGTGGTATCGCTGCCGCAACGGATTGCCGAGCGGCCCGATGTACTCGACCGTGAAGCTGTCCTCACCGACCGTTCCCGGGGCGGTGCTGTAGATCAGCTGCGTCGCCGGCACCTTCCGCGTGTTGCACAGCGATCGCGGATTGTAGAAGCCGAAGCTCGGATATTCCCGGCCCTGACGGACCGTGACGCTGCCGAGCCGCGGCGGATCGATGAGGCCGAGCGACCCGGCGCCCATCGAGTGGCAGGCCGGATCGAGGTAAATGCGCCAAGCGATCTTCTGGCTCTGGCCGGACGTGACGACGCGCTCCTGGTCAGTCAGGAATTGTGCGTAGGCGATATGTGAAGACACGCCAAAGTAAAAAGTCGCCAGAAGAAATGCAATTACGCGTTTCATCTTGAGCCTCCGAATCGAAACCGCAATCACTTCGCACGACATCATGATTATTGGAAAGCCCATGACATCGGGAGCTTCGTGGCATCCGCGATCTCAGCGTAGAGAGAAATGCGACGCCGGCAGGCGGAGTGGTGCGGGGCGGCAAACCGTGCATTCTGGCCGTCGGCGACGCGCGCGCCGTCCGCGGCGCTTCTGGCCTTCTACCGACGGAACGATCCGGCTGACATGCTGACCTACGCCATCGGCGACATCCACGGCTGCGCCGACCTGCTCGACGCCCTGCTCGCCCGCATCGAGGCCCATGCGGCGGGCGAGCCCTATCGCCTCGTCTTCCTGGGCGACTACATCGACCGTGGCCCGGACAGCGCGCGGGTGCTGCAGACGGTCAGCCGCCTGCACTGGAGCGATCCCGGGCGCGTCGCCTGCCTGATGGGCAACCACGAGGCGATGCTGCTCTCCGCACTGACGACCCCGGGGGCCGACGCGCTGTGGCTGCGCAACGGCGGCGCGGAGACGCTGGCCTCGTTCGGCGTGGACGAGGCGGCCGCGATCCCCGGCGACGTGCTCGACTGGATCGAAGGGCTGCAGACCGTCCACGCGGATGCCCGCCGCTGGTTCGTCCATGCCGGCTTCAGGCCGGGGTCCGACCCGGAGACCGCCGAGGTGCAGGACCGCCTCTGGATCCGCGAGCCGTTCCTTGCCGAGGATCACGATTTCGGCCGCCACGTCGTCCACGGCCACACGCCGCAGACCGGCGGCAACCCGGAGGTTCGCCCGTTCCGGACCAACCTCGACACGGGCGCCGTCTATGGCGGAGCGTTGACCGCGGGCGTGTTCTCGGATGCGCAGGGGCCGGCGCTGAGGTTTTTGCAGGTCCGGGCGGACTGACCGGCTCCGACCTGCGCCATGCGAAGCGATCGGCCGAGTCGTCCCAAACCCCCGATCATCGGAGAGTCACGACCCGCGCCGGGTTGCCGACCGCCGTCGCGCCGGCCGGCACGTCCCGCGTCACGACGGCGCCGGCACCGATGATCGCGTCGTCGCCCACCGTCACGCCCGGCAGGATCAGGGCGGCCCCGCCGATCCAGACGTTGGCGCCGATCGCGATCGGGCGACCGAACTCGAGGCCGGACCGGCGCGCCTCGGGATCGCGCGGGTGGTCCGCGGTGAGGATCTGGACGCCCGGCCCGATCTGCGTGCACGCACCGATCGTCACCGCGACCACGTCGAGGATCACGCAGCCGAAGTTGAGGAACGCCTCCGGGCCGAGCGTGATGTTGTAGCCGTAGTCGCAATGGAATGGCGGCCGGATCACCGCCTTCGGGCCGACGCCGCCGAGATGGGCGGCCAGCAGCGCGTGCCGCTCGGCCGACGGCAGCGCCAGCGTGGTGTTGTAGTGCGCGAGCCATGCCATGTTGGCGGCGGCATCCCGTCGAAGCTCGGGATCGCCCGCGCGGTAGAGCTCGCCCGCGAGCATCTTCTGTTTCTCGGATCCCGACATCGGGCCTCGTCGTCACCGTTGGCGTAGAGAGCGGTCGTCGAAGCCGCGCCTGTCCCGGCAGGGGCTCAACGCCTGGCCGGGATGAACGCCGCGATCGCCCCCAGGGTCCAGCCCGCCATCAACAGGATGCCGCCCGACGGCGCGGCCATCGGAAACAGCGGCTGCCCGGCAAGCGCGCGAAGCGCGAGGTCACCGGAGAACAGCGCGAGGCCCAGCACAAGCGCCCAGGCGGCGATCCGGGTGGCGATCGCATGGGTCAGGCCGGCGGCGGCGAGTCCGGCGAGGGCCAGGATCGCGGGGGCATGGAACAGCAGGAACTGCGCCGCGGTCTTGAGGCTGTCCGCCCCCGGGATGTGGGCGGCCGCGGCGCTGGCCGCGACGCCGAGCCCGCCGGCGAGGCACGCCAGGGCGACGAGGGCACGATCCCTGACGGCAAGCATCAGGCGCCGCGCTCGGCCATCAGCCGGGCCACGGCGGCGCGCAGCTCGGGCACGCCGCGGTCGTCGCGGCTTGAGGTCAGCAGGATCTGCGGATAGGCCGCCGGACGCCGGGCGAGCGCGGCCTGGATGCCGGCGATGCGCGCGTCGATCTCGGGCTTCTTCAGGGCGTCGCCCTTGGTCAGCACGATCTGGTAGCTCACGGCGGCCTTGTCGAGCCCGTCGAGCACGTCGGTGTCGATGCTCTTCAGCCCATGGCGGGAATCGATCAGCATGAAGACCCGCGCGAGGTTGGCGCGGCCCTTGAGGTAGGCGTGGATCAGGTCGGTCCAGGCCTCGACCTTCTCCTTGCCGACCGCGGCGTAGCCGTAGCCCGGCATGTCGACCAGCGTCAGGCGCTCGCCGATCCGGAAGAAGTTGAGCTGCTGGGTCCGCCCCGGCGTGTGCGAGGTGCGGGCCAGCGTGTTGCGCCCGGTCAGCGCGTTGACGAGGCTCGACTTGCCGACGTTCGAGCGGCCGGCGAAGGCGATCTCGACGCCGTCCATCGCCGGCAGCGTCCCGAGCGAGGGCGCCGCCGCGACGAAGTCGGCCGCACCCGCGAACAGCAGGCGGCCGCTCTCGGCGAGCGCCGCATCTTCCTGCTCCTGCTGTGTCACGTCAGCTCTTCGCAGGCGCGGTCTTGCCGCCGCGCTTGAACGTGTTCCGCAGGTTGTCCCACAACTCCACCTTCACGCCGTTGCGGCGCATGATGACGTATTGCTGCGTTACCGAGAGAGTGTTGTTCCAGGCCCAGTAGATCACCAGGCCGGCCGGGAACGAGCCGAGCATGAAGGTGAACACGATCGGCATGAAGGTGAAGATCTGCGCCTGCACCGGGTCCGGCGGGGCGGGGTTCATCTTCATCTGCACGAACATCGTCACGCCCATGATGATCGGCCAGATGCCGAGATGGACGAAGTCCGGCGCCGCGAACGGCAGCAGGCCGAACAGGTTGACGATGCTGGTCGGATCGGGCGCGGCGAGGTCCTGGATCCAGCCGAAGAACGGCGCGTGACGCATCTCGATGGTGATGAACAGGACTTTGTACAGCGCAAAGAAGACCGGGATCTGCACCAGCACCGGCCAGCAGCCGGCGACGGGGTTGATCTTCTCCTTCTTGTACAGCTCCATCATCGCCTGTTGCTGCTTCATCTTATCGTCTTTGTACCGCTCCCGGATGGAGGTCATCTCGGGCTGCACGGCCTTCATCTTGGCCATGGAGACGTAGGAGCGGTTGGCGATCGGCAGGAACAGCAGCTTGAGGCAGAAGGTCACGACCAGGATCGCGACGCCGAAATTGCCGAAGAGGTGGAAGAAGAAGTCCAGCGCCCGGAACATCGGCTTGGTGATGAAGTGGAACCAGCCCCAGTCGATCATCAGGTCGAACTGCTTGATGCCGAGGTTCTTCTCGTAGCCGTTGATCGTGTTGACCTCCTTGGCGCCGGCGAACAGGCGCTGGGTGGTCGAGGCGGTGGCGCCCGGCTCGATGCTGCGGCCGTCGCCGCGCACGCTCGCCTGGTAGATCTTGGTCGCGCCGTCGGTGCGCTCGGTGAACGCGCCGGTATAGGACATCGTCTGGTCGGGGATCGCGGCCGCGGCCCAGTACTTGTCGGTGATGCCGACGAAGCCGCCGGTGACGTTCGCCCAGGCCTTGCCCTTGGTGGCGGCCCCGCCGTAGGCCGGCTCCTTGGCGAGGTGGTCGTAGGTGTATTCCTGCAGGCCGTCGCCGCCGAGCACGCCGATCATACCCTCGTGCAGCACGTAGTAGCCCTGGGTGTGCGGCTTACCCCAGCGCGAAACGAGGCTGTAGGGATAGAGCGTGACGGCGTTCGCGCCCTTGTTCTCGACCTCGTCGCGGACCGTGAACATGTACTTGTCGTCGACGGCGAGGATGCGCTTGAACACCAGCCCCGCGCCGTTGTCCCACGACAGCGTCACCGGCATGTTCACGCCGAGCGTCTGGCCGTCGGCGGTCCAGACGGTGTCGTTGGTCGGAAGCGGGCCCGCGGCGGCGCCGACCCAGCCGAACTCGGCGTAGTACGGCGCTTCCGTCCCGGCCGGCGACAGCAGCACGATCTCCGGGCTCTTGTCGTCCACGGTCTCGTGGTAGTTCTTCAGCGCGATGTCGTCGATGCGGCCGCCCTTGAGCGCGATCGACCCGGCCAGCGCCGGGGTCTCGATCTTGATGCGCGGCGAGCGGGCGAGCGCCTCGGTGCGGCCGATCGGGCCGGTGGCGGCGTTGGGCAGCGTGCCGGCGACGGGGGCGGCCGGGCCGCCCTCCTTCGGGCTCGGCGAGGGCACGCCGTCCGGCGTCACGCCGGGGCTCTGCTGGGCCGCCTGGTTCTGGATGTTGGCTTGGCGCTGCTGCTCGACCCGCGGCGCGGCGACGAAGTAGTTCCACCCGAGCAGCACGACCAGCGACAGGGCGATGGCCACGAACATATTCGTCTTGTCATTGCCCATCGGGGCCACCGTCGCACGCGTTCGAGGTTGCTGAGGGCGCACGGGCTGGTGCCGCTGCGCGATCGGATCTTTGGGGCGTCGCTTCCCGGGATGGCGCCGGCCCCTTGCCGCGGCCCTTCGCGGATCCCGGCTTGCCGGAGCGCAACGGACGGGCGCACTCGCTCGGCCCGCGGGGCTTGGCCACCGCGGGGATCGCCCGGCGCAGGTCGTCCTTGAGGGTGTCGAACGCGGCGTCGATCGCCGGGCGACGGGCGATCAGCACGACGTCGGCCGCGACCGCGCCGAACTCGGGCCCAAGTTCGGCGACCGCGGCGCGAAGGCGCCGGCGGATGCGGTTGCGCTCGGTGGCATGGCCGACCCGCTTGGTGATCGTGAAGCCGAGATGGAGCCCGGCGATCGATTCGCCGTCCCGGGTCTCGCACGCCTCGCGCACGCGGCCCTGCGCCGTCAGGCGCTCGGTGTGGAAGCGGCGCCCGTCGGCCGCCGCCAGGAAGTCCGGCCGCCGCCTCAGCCGCGCGATCGCCGCGCGATCCGTCGTCGGCAAGTCGGTCGCAGGCAAGTCGGTCATAGGCATGGGAAGCTCGGCCTCGCTCACGCCTCGGGCACCCTCCGCGCCGCGATGGGCGGCGCGACGGTCACGCTCAGGCCGAGAGCTTCTTGCGGCCGTGCGCGCGACGACGGGCGATGACCTTGCGGCCGCCGGCGGTCGCCATGCGGGCGCGGAAACCGTGACGGCGCTTCCGGACGAGGCGGCTCGGCTGGTAGGTTCTTTTCATGGCTCTTCAAGCCTCCAAAGGTCGAGGCGCGCTCGCGGGCGGCTGACGCCGCACCCGACCTTCACGCGTCTTTGAATTGTGAATGCACGTGCGGACGGCGCCCGAACGGAGCGCCATCGCGACTGCGCGGCTTATGGCGGATGGGATTTACCGAGTCAACGTTTTGGCGGGCATCCGATGCCGCCGCGCGCGTCAGTGGCCCTCGAATTCCATCAGGGTCCGCACGGGCACGTCGAGGTCGCGCAGCTTCTGCGCACCGCCGATCTCGGGCAGGTCGATCACGAAGCAGGCGGCCACCACCTCGGCCCCGATCTGGCGGAGCAGGTTCACCGCCGCGGTCGCGGTCCCGCCGGTGGCGATCAGGTCGTCCACGAGCAGCACCCGGTCGCCCGGCTTGATCGCGTCGACGTGGATCTCCAGCTCGTCGGTGCCGTATTCGAGGGTGTAGGCGATCGACACCGTCTTGTGGGGCAGCTTGCCCTTCTTGCGCACCGGCACGAAGCCCGCCGAGAGCTGGTGCGCGACCGCCCCGCCGAGGATGAAGCCGCGCGCCTCGATGCCGGCGACCTGATCGATCCGCCCGCCCGCGAACGGATGCACCAGCGCGTCCACCGCCCGGCGGAAGGCGCGCGGGTCGCTGAGCAGCGTGGTGATGTCCCGGAACACGATGCCGGGCTTCGGATAGTCGGGGATCGAGCGGATCGATTCCTTCAGGGCGATGTGGCGGCGTTCCATGCCGGGCGGGCCTTCCTCGTGGTGATCGGCGGCTTAGAGCAGATGGCGCGCACCCTGGCCAGTTCGGCGCTCAGCCGTTGACCTTGCGCAGGATCGCGACGAGCTCCCGGTGCAGGCCCTCGTTGCCGCAGGCCACCGACTTCGCGGCGAGGGGCTCCGAGGCGCCGTCGGCCGAGGTGACGAAGCCGCCGGCCTCGCGCACCAGGATGATGCCGGCGGCGATGTCCCAAGTCTGCAGGTCGCGCTCCCAGTACAGGTCGAGGCGGCCGCAGGCGACGTAGGCGAGGTCGAGGGCCGCCGAGCCCATCCGGCGGGTGCCGCCGGAGACCGCCATCACCGCGGCGACCTCGCGCAGCAGGCGGGGATGGTTGCCGCGGCCGAGATAGGGCGTGCCGTAGGCGCTCAGCGCGTCGGCCATGTCGACCCGGCCCGAGACGCGCAGGCGCCGGTTGTTGAGGTAGGCGCCCTTGCCGCGCTCGGCCACGAACAGCTCGTCCTTGACCGGATCGTAGATCACGCCGGCGACCACCTGGCCCTCGCGCTCGAGCCCGACCGAGATCGCGAAGTGCGGGATGCCGTGCAGGAAGTTCGAGGTGCCGTCGAGCGGATCGACGTGCCAGACGTGGCTCTTGTCGGTGCCCTCGACGATGCCGGATTCCTCCAGAACCATGCCGTAGCCCGGCCGCGCCTTCGTCAGCGCGTCGCGCAGCACCTCCTCGGCCTTGCGGTCGGCCGCCGAGACGAAGTCGCCAGGGCCTTTTCGCGAGACCTGAAGGTTCTCGATCTCGCCGTAGTCGCGCCGCAGCCCCCGCGAGGCCTTGCGCACGGCATCGACCATCACGGTCATCAGGGGGGAGGAGATCATCGGGGAGCCTCGAGCGTTCGCGCGTCGTTTGACGCCGCGTTAAACGCTCTCGGGCGCAGAATCGAGGGCCGGGCGGGGTATGCCTGTCATCCGCGCACGAGCCGGTCCGGCGCCGCATTCAATTCGGGTTGGCAATCGAGGAGCGGTGATCGAGGCGATGCGATGTCGTCACTGACCCCCATCGTGCTGCTTCACGGGCTTGGGCGGACGCCGAGGAGCATGGCCCGGCTGGCGCGGCGCCTCGAAGCGCTGGGCCATCAAACGCTCATCCCGGGCTATCCCTCGCAGAGCCGCGGGGTTCATGCGTGTGCGACGGGCCTCGAGCCTGTGGTCGAGGCTTTCCGGCAGCGTACCGGTCGAGCCATCGCGTTCGTCACCCACTCGATGGGCGGACTCGTGGCGCGCTGCCTCGCGACGGATCCGAATGACTCTCGGGCTATCGTGATGTTGGCGCCGCCGAACAGAGGCAGCGAAGTGGCCGATCACCTGTTCCAGTATCGTCTCGCGCGGGCGATGCTTGGTCCGGCACTCGCCGACCTGAGATCAGGCGTGCCCGACAAGCTGCCGATCCCACCCTGTTCAATCGGGATCATCGCCGGCACGCGGGCTTGGTTGCCGTTCACGGGACGTGTCATTGCTGGCCCGCACGACGGCTTGGTCGGTCTCGCCCGCACGCGCATCGCCGGACCGCACGACTGGATTGTCGTGGATGCCGCGCATACGCTGCTGATGAACCATCCGGACGTGTTCGAGGCGACGGGCGCCTTCCTGAGGGACGGCCGCTTCCCGGACCATCTGCATGATCTGCCGGACGACGTCATTGGCCCGGCACGGTAAGCGCCATCGCCGCTTCGCCGTCCAGCTTGTCCCGGTACGCGACGGTTCCCGTCCAAGCGAAGATCCGAGGTGATCGCGTTGGCCGAGGCCTTCTCGCCCTTCCGGTGCTCGCAGTGGAGAAGCGTCACGGTGCCGTGTTCGGCGTCGGCCCCGACCGACGGTCTGGCTGTCGGGCGGCATCAGCACCGACCATTATCGTCATGACGAGGGCGCAATCGCCGTGCGCCGCTCGAATTGAGCCTTATGCTCGCAACGCCATCGCTGGCGCCGCCGGAGGGGATAGCCCAACCAGGCGATGATGCCGGAGCATAGTGACTGAAGCTCATGGCCACCGTAGCGCGACCGCCAGCCAGCGAGTGCAGCCGTCGATCATATCCGATCATGCCAGAGAGCGGCACCATGGCGTTGATGACGTTCGCGTTGCCGCGCATGTCCTGGCCCTGGATCTGGCCGCGGCGGGAGTTGAGATCGCCGAGCCGGTATACTCCTCCGGCGAGACGACCTCGACCTTCATCACCGGCTCGAGCAGCACGGAGCCGCCCTTCTGCAGGGCCTCGCGCAGCGCCGCCCGGGACGCGATCTCGAAGGCCAGCGCCGAGGAGTCGACGTCGTTGTAGGCGCCGTCGATCAGCTCGACCTTGATGTCGACCACCGGGAAGCCGGCGAGGATGCCGGCGCCGAGGACCGAGTGCGACCATCGCTGCGTCGCTTGGTAAGGAATACTGATGAACCATCCCGACGTGGCGGAAGCGGCCCTCGCCTTCCTGCGCGATGGCCGCTTCCCGGATCGGTTGCGCGACATGCCGGGCGGAGCCGTCCGCCCGGCACGATAGGGCCTCAGGCCGCCATCGCCGCCTTGAGGTTCTCGTCGACCTTGTCGAGGAAGCCGGTGGTGGAGAGCCACTTCTGCTCGGGCCCGACCAGAAGGGCGAGATCCTTGGTCATGTAGCCCGCCTCGACGGTGTCGACGCAGACGGTCTCGATCGTCGTCGCGAACTTGGCGAGCTCGGCGTTGCCGTCGAGCTTGGCCCGGTGGGCGAGGCCGCGGGTCCAGGCGAAGATCGAGGCGATAGAGTTGGTCGAGGTCTCCTTGCCCTTCTGGTGCTCGCGGTAGTGGCGCGTCACCGTGCCGTGCGCGGCCTCGGCCTCGACGGTCTGGCCGTCCGGCGTCATCAGCACCGAGGTCATCAGGCCGAGCGAGCCGAAGCCCTGCGCCGCCGTGTCGGACTGCACGTCGCCGTCGTAGTTCTTGCAGGCCCAGACGTAGCCGCCGGACCACTTCAGGCACGAGGCGACCATGTCGTCGATCAGCCGGTGCTCGTAGGTGATGCCGAGCGCCTGGAACTTGCCCTTGAACTCGGCGTCGAACACCTCCTGGAACAGGTCCTTGAAGCGGCCGTCATAGGCCTTGAGGATGGTGTTCTTGGTCGACAGGTAGACCGGGTACTTGCGCGCGAGGCCGTAGTTCAGCGAGGCGCGGGCGAAGTCGCGGATCGAGTCGTCGAGGTTGTACATCGACATCGCGACGCCGGCGGCCGGGAACTTGAACACCTCCTTCTCGATCACGGTGCCGTCGTCGCCCTCGAACTTGATCGTCAGGCGGCCCTTGCCCGGCACCTTGAAGTCGGTGGCGCGGTACTGGTCGCCGTAGGCGTGGCGGCCGATGACGAAGGGCTGGGTCCAGCCCGGCACGAGGCGGGGCACGTTCTTGCAGATGATCGGCTCGCGGAAGATGACGCCGCCGAGGATGTTGCGGATCGTGCCGTTGGGCGAGCGCCACATCTCCTTGAGCTTGAACTCCTCGACGCGCTGCTCGTCGGGGGTGATGGTGGCGCACTTCACGCCGACGCCGTGGCGCTTGATCGCCTCGGCCGCGTCGACCGTCACCTTGTCGTTCGTGGCATCGCGATGTTCGACGCCGAGGTCGTAATAGTCGAGGTCCAGGTCGAGATAGGGGTGGATCAGCTTGTTCTTGATCTCGGACCAGATGATCCGGGTCATCTCGTCGCCGTCGAGCTCGACGACGGGCTTCGCCACCTTGATCTTGTCCATGAGCCGCTGCCTTCCGTGGTAATCCGGGCGGGCCCCATGCAAATGCCGTGCGGCCGCGGGGCGGGTCATAGCGCGGGCGTTTCCCGGGCGAAAGCCGGGGGCGCGGACAGGCCGCCGGGGCTGTCATGCAAGCTCGGCCGTGCGGCGCTTAGGGGTGGACATCCGGCCGTCCGGCTGGGATCAGCGCGCATCCATCACGCGTGAGGAGCAACCATGAGCGAGCGCATCATCCTGCGGGCCGGCGAGGCGCTGGTCGCCGGCGGGCCGCCGAACACCGCATCCGAGCCGGAGGTGATCATCGGCGAGCTCGACGGGCCGGTCGGCACCGCGCTGGCCACGCTGACCGGCGACCAGGTCGTCGGCCATTCCCGCGTCTTCGCGCTGCTGAACACCGACATCATGGTGCGGCCGGTGACGCTGTGCGTCTCCAAGGTCAGCGTCACGGAATCGAAGTACACCTCGATCCTGATGGGCACGGTGCAATTCGCCATCGCCAACGGCGTGCTCGACGCGGTCCGCGCCGGCTACATCCCCAAGGAGAAGGCCAACGACCTCGGCATCATCTGCTCGGTCTGGCTCAGCCCCGGCGTGATCCAGGCCGAGACCGTCGACCACAAGGCGTTGTTCGACATCCAGCGCCGCGGCATGACGGAGGCGATCCGCAAGGCGATGACCAACGAGCCCTCGATCGACTGGCTGCTGGAGAACCAGGACAAGATCGTGCACAAGTATTATCAGATGGGCCTCGACGGGAAGATCTGATCCTTGCGGCCGAGACCCTCCGGTCCGGCCGGCGGCCCTTCCGCACGGCGGACGTCCATGCGAGAGCGCCGCGCATGAGCGCCCCCGTCGTCATCCTCGTCGAACCGCAGCTGGCCGAGAACATCGGCATGACCGCCCGCGCCATGGCGAATTTCGGGCTGTCGGAGCTGCGGCTCGTTGCACCGCGCAACGGCTGGCCGAAGAAGGGCGCGCGCGAGGCCGCCTCCGGCGCGACGCACGTGCTCGACGCCGCCAAGGTCTTCGCGACGCTTCCAGACGCCGTCGCCGACCTCACCATGCTGCTCGCGACCACCGCGCGGGAGCGCGGGCAGATGAAGCGCGTGCTGCTGCCCGACGCCGCGATGACGGAGGCGGCCGAGCGCGGCGCGAACGCCGAGAAGGTCGGGGTGATGTTCGGCCGCGAGCGCGTCGGGCTCCTGAACGACGAGGTCTCGCTGGCCGATGCCATCGTCACCTTTCCCGTCGCCGAGGCATTCCCGTCGCTCAACCTCGCCCAGGCCGTGCTGCTGGTCGGCTACGAGTGGCGGCGCGCGGCGGGCCTCGCCCGGCCGCGCTTCACCGGCGAGATCCGGGCGCCGCAGGCGACCCGCGAGGCGCTGCTCTCCTTGTTCGACATCCTCGAGGCGACGCTCGCGCGCGCCGGATTCTACCCGCCGCAGAAGCGCGAGATCATCGCCCGCAACATGCGCGACCGGCTCCACCGCATGAGCCTGACCGACCAGGACGTGCGCACCTTCCGCGGTGCGCTCAAGGCGCTCGAACGCGGGGCGCACCGCCGACCGGACGACGCGTCCTAGAGGATTTTTGGTGATCCCCGGATCACGAAAAACGCTCTATCTTGTCGAGAGATCGCATTGTCTTCACGCGAGCCGGGATCCACCTCGCTTGAAGATGCTCTAGCCGCGATCGGCCGGCTTGCGGGCCGAGGCGGCCGCGGCGCGGCTCGACTGGGCGGCGAGGCTGCGCAGCGAGGCGAGGTT
>NZ_VRUV01000379.1:0-4513 GCF_008039455.1 Methylobacterium sp. WL116 | reverse complement strand
GGCCGCCGTGCCCGTCCGGCGAGATCAGGCGGCCGCCGCGGCGAGGACGCAGCGGAGCTGCTCGTCCAGGTCGCGCGCGACGCCGTCGACCTCGGGGGCGCCGAACTGGCCGAAGGTGGTGGCCGGGCGGTCGTACTCGAACGCGACGCGGCCCTCGGCATCCTCGCGCAGGAGCACCCGGACCGGCGCGTACAGGGCGGCCGAAAGGATGTGCCGGGTCATCCGCGCGGCCGTCAGCGGGTTGCCGATGTCGTACTGGACGGCCTTGCGCACGAGCCCGGCGGTGCGGAGCAGCCCGCCATGGTCGCGGGCGCCGAAGATCGAGAGCGGCGCCTGGCGCTCGAGGAGGTCGCGCGCCGCGTCCACCTGCCCGTCCAGCAGCAGCTCGGCATAGGCGTGGTCGAGGCGCGGCACCGACGCCTCCAGGGCGGACCGCACCGCCTCGAAGGACTTGGGGGAGCGCAGCGTCACGTGCTCGATCGTGACCTGGGTCGTGGAGATCGGGTCGTTCATGGGATCGATGCCTCGGGTCTCTCGCCTCGGGTTCTCGGGCTCGATCGCGCGCGCCGGACGCGTGGCCCGCCTCCGCTGCGGCCGACCGATCGCCGTATGCCTGAAGAAGGGCGCGGAGCGGCGTCCGCAAGACGGACAAGATATCTACGCCATCGATACTTGGGATCGATCGCATCTGTTTGATCGATAGAGTGGCCGTTCGCATCTTCGCCTCATCGAACGACGGGCAGCCCCGTCGCAGTTGAGGATCGACGGATGACCCACCGCACCATCACCCTCGCCGCCGCCCTGGCCCTGACCATCGGGACCCTCGCCGCGGCCCCCGCCTCCGAGGCGACCGCCACCGGAAACGCCGTCGCCGTGCCCGCCGTGCTCGGTGCGGGCTATCACGTGCCGGGCGTGGCGCTCGGCGCCGCCGACGTCCGCGCGCAGGGCGGCCTTCTCGTGCCGAACCTGACGCGGTGGCGGCCCGCATCCGTTGCCGAGGCGTCGGCCGAGCGCTTCCAGGCGCCGGCCGCCTTCACCGTCGCCTACCGGACCCGCGGCATCGCCACGAATGCCGCCCAGGTCCTTAAGCAGGGCGGCTTCGCGACCGCCGGCGCCGTGCGCTGGCTGCCCGATGTCCCCGCCTCGGCCGAGCTCGGCGCAAGCACCGTGACGCTCGGGGCCCTGTGAGCGGGGACCGGTCCGCGGAGCGAGCCTCAACCCTGCGAAGCCCTGGCCGATCGCGCGCATCGGCCAGGACTGCAGATCCACCCGATGCGCCGCCGCGCCGCGCGCCTTTCGCTCGACCGGGTCGACGGGTTTGCGGCCGGTCCGCCCGCGGCCGTAGATGGTCCGGCGCGGACATCGCCGATGTCCTGCCGAGGAGGCTTCGATGGCGACCGAGCAGACCACGATCCGGACACGCGACGGCGCCTGCCTGACGCATATCGTGACGCCTGCCGGTGGCGGGCCGTGGCCGGCGGTGATCCTCTACATGGACGCCGGCGGCATCCGCCCGGCGATGCTCGACATGGCGCAACGGCTCGCCGATGCCGGCTACGTCGTCCTCGTCCCGGATCTGTTCTACCGCTACGGCCCCTACGGGCCGTTCGTGCCGCGCGACGTCCTGGCGGCCGGCTTCCGCGCCATCCTCGGCCCGCTGATGGCGACGACCGACCCGATCAAGGCCGCGGACGATACCGGTGCCGTCCTGGCCTATCTCGACACGCGCGACGACGTCGCGGGACGCAGGGTCGGTGCGGTCGGCTTCTGCATGGGGGGCGGCATGGCGCTCGCCGCGGCGGGAACCTACCCCCACCGATTCGCCGCCGCGGCGAGCTTCCACGGCGGCAACCTCGCCACCGATGCGCCGACGAGCCCCCACAGGCTCGCGCCCGCGCTGATGGCGGAGATCCACATCGCCGCGGCCGAGAACGACGACAGCTATCCGCCCGCGATGGCCGCGCGCCTGGAGCACACCCTGGCGCAGGCCGGCGTGCGCTACACGGCGCGGACCTATCCCGCCGCGCATGGCTGGATGATGCCGGATTTCCCCGTCCACGATCCCGACGCCGCCGAGCAGGGCTGGCACGCGATGCGCGCCCTCTTCGGCCGCACGCTGCACGGCGGCGGATAACGGCGCGCCGCGGATCGCCCGGGGGCCTTCCGAAAAGACCGGCCGCCCTCCCCCGCCCGAGGCGCGGTCCGGCCCCTGCGCCGGGGATCGATGCCCCGCTCTCGGACGCGGGCCGCGAGCCGGGTCCCCCCCGTGTTCGGATCCCTCGGGCGCGCGAGGTCCGCCTATTGCCGCCCTATTCGTGCGGACGTCCCGGACGAACCCCGATCGATCGGCCGTCCTCGATCCTATTCGAGACGTCGCGGGCCCGCGCGTCGAGGCGATGTGCATCACATCGGGGGCTCAGGCCCGGGCGGTGCTGATGAGGCTCCGGCCGCCGCCCGCGGAAAGTGCAGCCTTTGTGCAACGGCGGCCCAATCTTGGCACTAAGGTGCCTGAAACCGCTATTTTTTTGGGCGACGCTGTAGAATAATTCTCCAGGTTGAGACGGAAGAGGTCGGACCGCAAGACGGCGCTTGGGCCATCGCCGAACAGAACTCGCACCGGACAAGCGAGCTTCGGCACGATGGTCTCGAGGCGACGTGCCCGACATTCGAGATCCCTGGGGTAGGAACGAGAACATGATGAAGACCTGGCTTGCCGCAGGTGCGGTCGCCCTCACCGTCGGCATGAGCACCACCGTTCTGGCCGGTCCGGTCACGCAGCCCGGCGAGCAGGTCGGCCTCGCCTACGGCCCGCTGCCGCAAGGCGTCTACGCGATCAACACCTTCAGCACCGGCCGCGGCGACGCGCGCAACAGCCCGGACGTCGGCGTCAACGTGCCGATCCTGGTCTGGTCGACCGGCTACAAGGTGCTCGGCGCGACCATCATGCCGGTGATCGCGGTCCCGTCGGTGTTCGTGGGCACGAACAACCCGGCCGGCGTCGCCAACCAGGACCAGAGCTACTTCTACAACCCCTTCATCGGCAACATCTTCGCCTGGGATCTCGGCAACAAGATCAGCGCCGCCTACCTCGTCGGCGCCTATGTCGGCGTCGGCGACCGCGGCTCGCTCTGCAACGGTGCTCCCGGCGCCGCCTGCATCGCCGGCGGTGCCACCCCGGTGCTGCCGCAGGTCGCCGGCACCTCGATCCGCAACACCGGCGGCATCTCCTACACCGGCGAAGGCTGGAACCTGACCGCCGCGCTCACCCACATCCTGCAGGTGGACGACGCGCCGCGCTTCGGCGGCCAGGTCGGCGCCGCCCTCGGCCCGATCCCGAATTCCGACGGCCTCTACATCGACCTGACCGCGACCAAGACCTTCGGCAAGTTCGAGATCGGCGCCGTGGCCTACGGCTACACCGACCTGCCGGTGAACCGGAACCGGGCGATCTACGCGAACTACCAGAAGCAGGGCACGTTCGCGGCCGGCGGCCTGATCGGCTACGACTTCGGCATCTTCAAGACGCAGCTCATGGTGACCCGCACCGTCGCCGACCGCGGCGTCGGCCCGTTCGCCGACGAGACCCGCGGCTGGGTCCGCTTCATCGCGCCGCTCTACACCACCGCCGCCGCCGCGGTCGCCGCGCCGACCCCGCTCGTCCGCAAGTACTGATCGCCAACGACCGATCGACCGACGATGCCGGCTCCCCGTGAGCCGGCATCGTCATGTCGGGTGGCCGCGATCGTCGCGAACCGCGTCCATCGGCCGATGCGGAGCGATCGCCGCGGACCGGTCGCCCGCGAGGCACGACGAAAAGCCCCGCGCGGCTCGAGCCGGCGGGGCTGAGTGTGAGAATCGAAGCAAAGGGGAAACGGAAGCTTCGCCTTCTCAGGATCGACAGCATATCGATCGCCGACCCGACAGCAAGGTCTGATTTCATAAGTCACGAATTCTGGCACGGAATTACAGTTTTGACGATCCGTTCAGTGAGAAAAACGAACCGGATACTGACCTCGCAATCCCTCGAAGGATCGGCAGCAGCCCGGCAGCATGCTCCGCTCGGCATCGGCATGGTGCCGGCATGCGCGGCACTGATCCGGCGCTCCCCGGGCCCAGCGCGCGCATCGGCGCCCCCGACCTCTGAAACGGACGGCCCCCGCACCGCCTGAAGCGGCGGCGGTCGACCGGCCCGCCGGCCGGCGCCAGGCTGGCGGCCATGCAGGGTCCACAGCGCCTCGGATCGCAGGGGCGGTGACGGATCGATCGGGTGCCGCTCCGGGGGCCGGCGCGACCCGGTCCGCGAGCGTGCGGGTCGGTCGCGGTCGGGGTGAGCGTGTCGGCGTCTGCGTTCAGCATGGAGCCGAGATGGGGCTTCCAACGGTGGGAAGGTCAAGGCCGGATGGTGAAGGCTGGAACGGCGCCGGATGCGGGGATCGGCTTTCAGCCGTCGGCGGTCAGGGGCGCGGCCGGCTCCAGTCGTCGCGGAGCCGCGGGCCCGCGCCGACGGCGGCAG
>NZ_VRUV01000378.1:0-4514 GCF_008039455.1 Methylobacterium sp. WL116 | reverse complement strand
CCGCCCCCGACCCGCGCCTGACCGAGCGTGGCCGCCACGGCGTCCTGCCCAAGCTCGGCGACGGCCGCATCCGCCCGCTCGACGTCTACGCACGCTCCGAGGAGCCCGGCAGCGGGCCGCGCATCGCGATCCTGCTCACCGGCCTCGGCGTCGGCCAGGCCGCCACCGCGAGCGCGATCGTCAAGCTGCCGCCCGCCGTCAGCCTCGCCTTCTCCCCCTACGGCGCCGATGCCGAGCGCAGCGCGGCGCGGGCCCGCGCCTTCGGCCACGAGATCCTGCTCCAGGCGCCGATGGAGCCGTTCGACTACCCCGACAGCGATCCCGGCCCGCAGGGCCTGCTCACCGCCGCCAAGGGATCCGAGAACGCCGACCGCCTCGCCTGGGTGATGAGCCGGTTCTCGGGCTATGTCGGCGTCACGAACTTCATGGGAGCCAAGTTCATGGCCGACGCAGTCGCGTTCGAGCCGGTCCTGCGCGACATCGCCACCCGCGGGCTCGGCTTCCTCGACGACGGCACCAACGCGCGCGGCGTGCCCGCGGACCTGCTCGGCAAGACCAAGGTGCCGGCGGCCCGCGCCGAGATCGTCCTCGACGCGGTGCCGCGCCCGGAGGCGATCGATCGCGAGCTCGCCCGGCTCGAAGCGCAGGCCCGCGCCAACGGCTTCGCCCTCGCCTCGGGCAGCGCCCAGCCGATGACGATCGAGCGCATCGCGCGCTGGAGCCGCGAGCTCGAGGGCCGCGGCATCCGCCTCGTGCCGGCGAGCGTGGCGCTCCGCGGCGCGAAGGCGGTGCGGGTGACGAAGGCGGACTGAGCCCGGCGGCTGCCGCGATCGGGCGCTGCCGATATCGTGTTTCCCGACGTTGCCGCGCCGGTTGGCCCTCCCTATGGTCGCGGCCGATGAAGAGCGACACCGAATCCCGCGATCCGGGCGAGAGCCTGCCCTATCGCCCCTGCGTCGGGGTCACCCTGATCAACCGCGCCGGGCTCGTCTTCGTCGGTCGCCGCAAGCCGGAGGCCGGCCCCGAGCACGTCGCGGGCGACCTCGCCTGGCAGATGCCGCAGGGCGGGATCGACGACGGCGAGGCGCCGCAGGCCGCAGCCCTGCGCGAGCTTCACGAGGAGACCAACGTCGGCGCGGCCTCGGTCCGGCTGCTCGCCGAGGCGCCGGATTGGCTGTCCTACGACTTGCCGCCCGATGTGCGAAAGCAGGCCTGGCGCGGTTGCTACCGCGGGCAGACGCAGCGCTGGTTCGCCTTCGGGTTCCTTGGGGACGACGACGCGATCGACGTCGAACATCCCGGCGGCGGTGCCCACAAGGCCGAGTTCGACGCGTGGCGCTGGGTGCCGTTCGCGGAGCTGCCGGGGCTGATCGTGCCGTTCAAGCGGCCGGTCTACGAGGGCGTCGTCGCGGCCTTCGCGCCGCTGCACGCGTGGTCGGTCGGCGCGTGAGCGCGGCGGCCGGGCGATAGGCTGGGCGATGCGCTGGTGGGTGTTTCCCCTCGTCGCGGTGCTCGGCTGGTTCGCCTTCACCCTGACGCCGCTCTGGACGCTCTACGACTTCGCGCGGGCGGTGAGGGCGCACGATGTCGCGTTCGTCCAGCAGCATGCCAACTTTCGCACGCTGCGGCTGTCGCTGGTCCGGCAGACCACCGCCGCCCTGCGCTCGGCGTCGGACAACGATCCGACCCTCGATGCCAAGGATCGCCAGCGCCTCAACGAGGCGGCGGTCGGCGTGGCGCTGGCGCTCGCGGAATCGATGGTGACGCCCGAGACCGTGCTCGACCTGCTCGACGACGGCTGGCCGCAGAGCCTCGACATCCCGCGTCCCGACGGGGTGAAGCCGTCCGGGCTCAGGCTGGATCGCATCGGGCGGGTGTTTCCGTTCTGGATCGCCTCGGAGATGCGCGGCTTCCGCACCGCCGTGATCGCGATCCCGCCGGACGCGCCGCGGGCGCAGCAGCTGCGGGTGCGCCTGCGCCTCCGCGGCTGGACCTGGCGGCTCGTCGACATCGAGGTCGCCGAAGCCCTGCGCGACCAGATGGCCCAGCGCCTCGGCCGGACCCTGGCCCGGGCCCGCGCCGGCGAGCGGGCACCGGCAGCCCAACCCTGAGGGTGAGCGGCAGCGCGCGGCGGGTTTCAGGTCACGCGCGAGCGTCGTCCCGCAAACGATTGCAGGGGCGAGAATGTCCCGAGCCGGCATTCATGGCAGGCACGCCCGATCGATCGCGGTCCGCGATGGCCGGCACCGCGCTGGGGCCCCTGCACCACCGCATCGTTGCGAAACGTCTCGCGGCCGATCCTCGGCAAGGCCCCGGAACGCACCCCTGGACGCCCGGACGCCGACGGAACCGTCGGCGTCGGCGAGTTCGATGTTGTCGTCCCCGCGCACAAAAGGGCGTCCGCCCGCCGCAAGCGCGTCCGGCAGGCCGCCTCGCCGACGGTCGCGCCTCGCACACGCGTGCGGGGGCGGGCGGTCGCCGTCTGGCGTCAGGCCTTCGGCAGCATCCGGTCGCTGATGATGCGGCGCTGGATCTCGCTGGTGCCCTCGAAGATCGTCGTCAGCCGCGCGTCGCGCCAGTAGCGCTCGACCCGCCGCTCGGTGGTGTAGCCGTTGCCGCCGTGGAGCTGCATCGCCTGGTTGGTGACGCGCACCGCCATCTCGGTGGCCAGCAGCTTCACCATGGCGGACTCACTCTCGGCCGCCTCGCCCTGGTCGAGGAGATGGGCGACCTGGCACCAGAAGGCGCGCGCCTGCGCCACCTCGGCCGCCATGTCGGCGAGCGCGAAGCGCAGCGCCTGGAAGTCGCCGATCGGGTGGCCGAACTGCACGCGCTCCTGAAGGTAGGCCTGGGAGTCCTCCACCGCCGCGCGCGCGACGCCGACGGCGCGGGCCGCGGTGTGGACGCGGGCGATGTTGAGGCCGCGCTGCACCGAGGCGAAGCCGCCGGAATCCGCGTCCGCGCCGCCGTCGCCGTAGAGGCCGGTGAGGCGGTCGCTCTCGGGGACGCGCACCCCGTCGAGCTCGAGCTGGAACGTCAGGAAGCCGTGATAGCCGATCTTGTCGATGACGTGCCCGGTCATGCCCTCGGGGAACTCGCCCGGCGGCTTGACCACCAGGAACGGCTCGAGCCCGGCCGAGCGCAATTCGCCGGGCTCCGGATCGCGGGTCCGGGCCAGAACCTCGATGAAGTCGGCCGCGCGCGCGAAGCCCGCCCAGCGCTTGGTCCCGGTCAGCACCCAATGGTCGCCCTCGCGCACCGCCCGCGTCTGCACGCCGGCCAGGTCCGAGCCGGCTCCCGGCTCGGAGAGGGCGATGCCGCCGATCCATTCGCCCCGCGCCGACCGCGCCAGCAGGTCGGCGCGGCGGGCGTCGTCGAGCACCTGCGTGCCGAGCCCCTGCCCCCGCGCCAGGATGCTGCCGACCGAGAGCCACGCCCGCGCGAGTTCCTCCGAGACGAGGCAGTACTCGAACACCCCGAGCCCCATGCCGCCGTGCTCGGCCGGGATCGTCAGGCCGAACCAGCCCTTCTCGGCCATCGCGGCGATGAGCGAGCGCGGCATCTCGGCCTTCTGCGGGTCGAGCGCGTCGGCGAGCGGCATCACCACGTCGCGGGCGAAGGCGCGGGCCTCGGCCTGGAGCGCGACGCGCGCATCCGTGCGCCAGGGCGACATCAGCTCGGGCGGCTTCGGGGCGTGGCGATCCGGCTTCTCGGACGGATCGGCGGAGCGGGCGGCAGGGGCGTTGGAAATCGGATCCTCCCGGTCGAGCTTCGAGTCTCTTGCCGTGGCAAACTGGACCGCACGACCCTGGAGGCAATGCGCCGCCGCCGCAACGCTCTAACGGGCCCGCCACTTGGCATAGCGCTCGCGGGCACGCTCCAGCGCGGCCGCGAGCGGGAAGAGCGGGTCGGGCGAGGCCTCGACCAACCGGTGCGCGATCGCCCGGCGCCCGGTCCAGAACATCTCGGCGAGGCGGTAGTCCGGGGCGGCGCAGGAATCGATCCGCGCGATCGCGCCGTCCCGCAGCGCGGCCTCGGTGAGGCGATGGACGAGCTGGACGCCCGGCGCGGCGGCGGCCTCCGCCTCGTCGTAGGAGATCTTCAGGACGAAATCCTCGTGACCGCTTCGCGGAAGGATCGCGGCGGCGAGCGTGCGGCGATCGCGGCGCAGGCGCAGGATCCGGATCCGGCCCTGGGCGCCGAACCCGGCGACCATCCCGCGCAGGAACGCGGCCTCGGCCGGGCGCTGGCCGAGGGCGGTCCCGGCTCGGCCCTTCCAGCCGGCGGTCTCGAGGGCGACGTAGTCGTCGAGCGCGTCGATCAGCGCGGCCGGATCGGCGATCGTCTGGAGCACCACCGCACCGCCGGCCTCCAGGCGCTCGCGCGCGAGCCGCAGCTTGCGCCGGCTCCTGCCGCTGACGTGGCCGAGATAGCCCGTGCGCGCCTCCGGCGTCAGGCCGGCGAGGTCGAGGGAGCCGCGGGCATGCGCCCAGTAGGCGGCATCGCGCCGCCCC
>NZ_VRUV01000377.1:0-4542 GCF_008039455.1 Methylobacterium sp. WL116 | reverse complement strand
GCACCGAGGAGTGCGCCCGCGGCGAGCCCGCCGATCAGGCCGGCCGCGAGGGCACCGCCGCCCCGAGCCTCGGCTGCGGTGGTTCCGAACCCACTCGCCGCGAAGAGCACGGCGGCTGTGACGGCAGCAATCTTCTTCATCGCCCATCTCCTGACACGTCGCGGGGCCGGCATTGTGCCGAAGCCCCGGTCTCGACTGTCAGGAGAAGAATGGCAGGGTATCCCTGGACCGACGCTGAAGCCCGTCGGCAGCAAGCGTTCAGCTTCCTCGACCGCGGTGGGCGAACGCCGCCCGGCGGCGCCGAAATGCCGGCGGAGAAGATCGCAGGATAGACGACGTCAGCAGGACGCCGCGACGCATCGGCCGCGCACGAGATCTATCGATCATCGGCGTTTCAGGAGCGCTTATCAGTCAGCCGTGATGTCCGTGCGGAGAATCAGGGCCCGGCGTTCGGGCGCCTTCGAATGCGGGCTCTCGTGTGAGCCGCGAAGGGCGCCGTCGTCGAAGAGCGCGGCCGCCCACAACCCGTTTTCATGCACCGACGCTTCGACGTACGACATCGAAACGTTGGTGCGGCCAAGAGGACTCGAACCTCCACCCCTTGCAGGACTAGCACCTCAAGCTAGCGCGTCTACCAATTCCGCCATGGCCGCATCGGCACCCGTCGGGTCCCGTTCGCTTCTCCGAGATCCGGGTCCGCTGCGGCGGCCGGCGTCTCGGGTGAGCGGCGCAGCGGATACCAGATCGATCCCGATCCGACAAGCGCCGCAGCGCGGCAATTCGGTGCCGCGGCCGAAGTTATGATGCCGGCTCCAGGCGGCTTTCCAGGAACGGCACGGCGCCGTCGCCGATGGTGACGCCCGGCGTGCGCACCGAATCCGCCTTGCGGATCAGCTCCGTCACCTCGATCGAGATGCGGTTGCCGGTCACCACGATCTGGCCGCGGGCCACGGGATGGTCGTTGGCGAGGATCTCGACCAGGTCGGTCTCGGTCGCCTCCAGCTCGATCACCGCGCCGCGTCCCATGCGCAGCAGCATGTGCAGCGGCATGCGGGAGCGCCCGAGCACCACCGTGAGATCGACCTTGAGGTCTTCCAGAACCGCCACGCGTCCACCGCCCCTATGCGCCTTGCCACCGGCACGGACCGGTGGAAGGAGAGCATTCCCGACGAAGGGTGAAGCCTTGGTAAACACCGCGCACCGTCTCGCGATCGCGCCCGACACCTTCCTGCCGCGGGCGGGCTCTCCGCCGGTGGGCTGGCGGATCAGCGACGCGCCGGTCGCGTACGAGGAAGCCGTCGCGTGGATGGAGGCCCGCGCCGAGGCGATCGCGCGCGGGCTGGCGCCGGAATGCGTCTGGCTGCTGGAGCACCCGGCGCTCTACACCGCCGGCACCTCGGCCCGCGAGGCCGACCTCGTCGCGCCGGCGCGGCTGCCGGTGTACCGGACCGGGCGGGGCGGGCAGTACACCTATCACGGCCCCGGCCAGCGGGTCGCCTACGTGATGCTCGACCTCAACCGCCGCCGCACGGACCTGCGCGCCTACGTCGCCTGCCTGGAAGCCTGGATCATCGCGACGCTCGAGGCCTTCAACGTCCGGGCCGAACGCCGCGAGGACCGCGTCGGCGTGTGGGTGCGGCGGCCGGAGAAGGGCCAGGAGAACGGAGACGCCGTCGAGGACAAGATCGCGGCGATCGGCATCCGCGTGCGGCGCTGGGTCAGCTTCCACGGGATCAGCCTCAACGTCGAGCCCGACCTCGCGGACTTTTCCGGCATCGTCCCCTGCGGCATCCGCGGCCACGGCGTGACCAGCCTGGCCGACCTCGGCCGCATCGTCGCGATGCCGGAGGTCGACATGCAGCTGCGGGCCGGGTTCGAGGCGGTGTTCGGGGCGACCGTGGACGAGGCGGAATAGCGATCAGAAATCCGCGTGCAGCCGGGTGGCGAAGAAGTCCGCCGGGCCCCGGTCGCGGTTGTAGGCGGGGTTGATCACCCGCTGATAGTCGAAGGTCAGGGTCACGGTCTTGGTCAGGCCGATGGCGTAGTAGGCCTCGAGCGCCCGCTCGGGGGCGTAGTTCAGGCGCCCGTCGCCGATCAGCAGGCCGAGGCCGCCGGTGGCGAAGTAGGCCTGGTGCGCCTCGGTGAGGCCGTTCACCGTGGCGCCGAGGCCGACCGTGTCGCCTGCCCGGCCCCAGGCGGTCCCCTTGAGCGAGACGCCGCCCGACGCGCTCCGGTCGACGTCGGTGAAGGACAGGCTCTCGTTGCGCCCGTCCGACAGGCTGACGCGGGCGAAGACGCCGAGATCGGCCGTGACCGCCTGCTCGAGGTTGACGTAGCCGCCGGTCTTGCGCCGCGGGCGGCGGGTGGCGGCGACCGCGTCGTTGACGTCGTCGAAGACGCCCAACTGCGTCAGCGCGACGACCTGCCGATAGCGCGCGGTGTTGCCCTGGTTCGAGAAGAAGCCGATCCGCACCCGGCCCGGCTGCTCCAGCGCGGGCAGGACGTAGCGCCCCTCGAACTCGATGTTGGCGCCCTGGCGGTCGAACACCCGCGGGTCGAGCACGTCGCTCGACGGTTCCTTGGGCACCTGCGTGTAGGCGGCGCGCACCGCGAACTCGGCGCGGTTGTACTCGACGTAGACGCCTTGCGTGAAGCCGGGGAGGTTGGCCGGGAAGTCCCAGGCCGAGGCCGCCCAGAGCGACCAGTTCATGAAGTCGACGCGCGGATCGTGGGCGTAGACGTTGCCGTCGAAGAAGTCGCCGAGCGCGAACTTGCCGGCGACCACCGTGATCCGCTCGACGTCGCGGCGCGTGGCGACCTGGTTCGGGCCGTCGGGCACGTCCTCGGTCTCGCCGCCGAGGCCGAAGGTCTGGCGCACGAAGTAGCGGTTCGAGCGCAGCTTCGGGAACGGGGCGCCGGCCTTCTGCGCCTCGCCGTTGACGAAGCCGGCGACGCCCAGGGTCCGCGACAGGCCGAAGCCCTGGCTGAATTCCGGGTTGTAGTAGAGCTCGGTGCCCTCCCACAGCTTGAAGCCGACGAAGGCGGTCGCCGTCGTGGTCGCCTGGGCCTGGTGCGGCACCAGGCTGTTCGGGCCGAGATAGGGCGAGCGGAACCCGGTCACGCCCTGGTTGATGAAGGTGGTCTGGCCGTGGAGCGAGAACCGGCCGGTGTCGCCGTTGTCGGGGTCGTGCGGGGCCGCCTCGTCGGGCTCGGGCGGCAGCCGCAGCCCCGCCGGATACCAGGACAGCCGCGCCAGCATCTGGTTGGAGGTGACGTGCGCCTGCGTCGACACCGGGCCGAGGCCGGGCACCGCGCCGAGGTCGAACCGCCCGGTGCTGCCGAGATCGATGTAGCGGTAGTCGAGGCCGAGGGCGAGGTGCTCGGTGATCGCGTACTGGACGCCGGCCCCGAGGGTGAACCCGAGGGTTCCCCGGTCGGTCCTGGCCGTCGCGGCGGGACCGCCGGCACGGTCCGGATAGGTGGCGAGGAACCGCGTCTCGGCGCCGGCGAGGCCGAAGGTCGCGTAGATCAGCGCGCGCTCGAAGGCGAAGCCGAGGCGGGCGCGCAGGGCGCCGTAGAGGTCGGTCTTGGCGCGGATGACGTCGAAGACCGGGTCGAACCCCTCGTAGCCGAAGCCGGCGGCGGTCGAGGCGACTGGGCGCTTGAGGTTGGCGCCGGCGATGTCCGCCTCCAGGCCGTAGAGCCACGGGCCGGCCTGCCAGTTCCAGCCGCCGAACACGCCGCCGACGGCGGTGGTCGCCTCGCGGCTGCGGTCGGCGCGGCCGGTGGCATCCCCGGTCTTGAACGGCGGCACGGGGCGTCCGCCGATCGTGGTCGATTCGAAGCCGAGGGCGCCGAAGGAGCCGCCGGCACTGCCCTCGAGCCCGAGATAGCCCCCCGACCAGTCGACGAAGGCGGGCGCCGGCGCGCGCGCGACCGCGAGATCGGCGCCGAAGGCCTGCGCCGGAAGGAGGCAGGCACCGATCAGCCAGGCCGCGCGGCGACCGGCGACGCCCATCGATCCGGCGCTGTCCGCCTCGCCCCGATGCCGCATCGCCCTGATCCCCCGCACGTTCCGATGCGAGGTATAGCATTGGCTATAACTGCGGCAATCCCGGCCCTGCCGGCCTGCGCATTCCCGATCGCGACGTTGCAAAAATGCCCCGCGCTCGATGACGCGCGGATGACGCCGGTGTCGGTCAGGCCGGGCCCGTCGCGACGGGACGGCTCGGATCGCCCCCCCACTCGGACCACGACCCGTCGTAGAGCGCGCGGGCTGGGCGGCCGAGGCGGTCCAGCGCCAAGGCGACGATCGCCGCGGTGACGCCTGAGCCGCAGGTGGTGACGATCGGCCGGTCGGGGTCGACGCCGTTCTCGGCGAAGACCGCGCGGAGCGCGTCCGGCGCCTTGAGGTGCCCGTCGGTCAGCAGCGCACCGTTCGGCGGGGCGTGCATCCGTCTCCACCCTGTGATTGAGTGGCGCCGACATCGCCCGCAACGACTCCCCGGACGCATCATGGCGGCGAGCCGCGGGTCCGCGACC
>NZ_VRUV01000376.1:0-4546 GCF_008039455.1 Methylobacterium sp. WL116 | reverse complement strand
ACCGGGTTGGCCGCGTAGGTCAGCGCGTCCAGCGTCAGCACGTCGTGGCCGAGGTCGCGCACGAGATGGAGCACGAGGGCGGAGCCGATGAAGCCGCAGCCGCCGGTCACCAGGATGCGCATGTCGGCCTCCGTCAGCTGCTCCGATGCTTCAGGTGAAATAGCCCGTCGGCAGCACCGATTTTATCTCCGGTAGCTTGCACTGAGATATGGGCCTGAAATGACGCCGCGCGATGCGCAGAGCACAATAATGCATCATGATCCGGCGTCTTCAATTCTTATAACAAAGATTATCTCAAGCCGGTAGAATATGCTTGGGGGTCGATCTTCTGAGCAGGTATTTCCCTTTTTTCGCGATCGTTCGCACGACGTACTTTGACGGGTTGAGCGAAAGCGCTACGGCCAGGTTTTTCATGAACGGAAGCCAATTTCCGCTGCTGTAGTGCAGGGTCGCTATTCTGTAAGCGACAGCGGATTTCTTAAATCTCCAATTGAGGCATTTTTTCCAGATCGATTGTGAGTGAAGCATTTTCCTATATTGTTCCAGGCTTATTTCCGTGTTGCCGTTCAGGCGCCTGATCATGTTGAAATCGATGAAATCTCCGTTTTCGAAGATCTCGTTGATCCGCGTGGTCATGATGCTGCTATGCCGGCGATGCATCAAGACAGGCTCGGGCGACACGGCGATCTTGAAGCCCGCGGTCGCCATTCGCCCCCACAAGTCTCGATCATCGAGAAGATAGTTCCGATAGCCGCCCAAGCCGAGAACGACATCGCGCCGATACATCGCGGTCGGATGGATGATATTGACGATGAGGCCCGGGTCTTTTCTTGCAAGCCCACGTTCCATATCAATGGTCGGGACGCTCTTTCCGACGATCTTGTTGTCGACATCGATCATGTATGCTGCCGAGCTCAGAACGCTGACGTCCGGGTTTTCTTCCATGAATCGGATTTGCGATTTCAGCCTGTCCGGAAGCATGATGTCGTCGTCGTCCATGCAGGCAATCAGATCGTATTTCGCAAGCGACAGCCCCAAGTTCCTGGCGGCAGGACCGCCCCTGTTCGTCGGGTGACGCAACAAACGGATCCTCGCATCCTTCTTGGCGAGAGCCGCGAGGATCTCATGGGTCCCATCGGTCGACGCGTCATCGACGACGATCAGCTCGAAGTCCTCGTGGGATTGCGCCAACACGCTTCCGATGCACGCCTCTATGTACTTGGCGCGGTTATGGGTTGGCACTATGACTGTCACCGACATCGATACCTCCGAGTCCGCATCTTCGAGCAGACGAAAGACAATCTAGAAAGAAATATGATCGCTCTATATTGCGTGACCATGAAATAAAGCAGATCAAGCTTTGCAATGGGTCACGTCGATCTTCCAGCTTGACGGTAGGCCGAATCCTCGACGAGATGACAGATTTTCAGGAGAGGCCGCGTACGCCTTTCGATCTAGCCCGAAGGGGACGGTCGAGGATACGGGTCGATCGAAGCGCTGCGATCCTGCGATCCGGCAAACCGCGTGCACCGATCCAGAGACCTCCCAAGGTCGTTTCCGGCCATGCTGGGTGGAAGGGCTTTCAGAGTCTTTGGGAGGGCTGCGGTGGCGGTCTCGTCGTGCCCGTACGGCACGCAGATGCGGCAGCGCACCACGCGGAGGCGTCGACCGGAGCCTCGGAGCCTGTCGGTGGCGGCCGCCGTCTGGTCGACGAGGACGAGGCCGTGCGGATCGAGATCGATACGGCCTCCGATCGGCCGCCCGGAAGCGACCGGCAACCGTCGGTGGCACGGATGGTGCCTGGAATGCGAAATGCCAGCTTGGGGTTGCCTGATCCGGTGCATCGGCCCACGCTCCGCTCATCCGCCTCGAAACTCTGGTCCGTCCCGGGAAGTCCTGATGTCGCGTCTGTCGGCCGCCTGCCTGATCGCGGGCCTGCTCGTCTCCCTGCCGCTCTCGTCCACGGTCCTCTCGGCGCAGACCCTGCGCTACGGCATGATGGAGGACCCCGACGCCCTCGATCCGACGCTGGCGCGGACGTTCGCCAGCCGCATGGTCTTCGCCGCGCTCTGCGACAAGCTCGTCGACATCGGGCCCGACCTGAAGCCGGTGCCGCAGCTCGCCACGCAATGGGAGCTTTCGCCCGACGAGAAGACCCTGACCATGCACCTGCGGCCGGGGGTGAGGTTCCATGACGGCGAGCCGCTGAACGCGGCGGCGGCGAAGTTCTCGATCGAGCGGCACCTCAAGATGCCGGGCTCGCAGCGCCGCGGCGAGATCGCGCCGATCGACACCGTCGAGGTGGTCGACGACCTGACCTTCAAGATCAACCTGAAGACGCCGTTCGCGCCGCTGATGGCCCAGTTCACGGATCGGGCCGGGATGATGGTCTCGCCCAAGGCCGCCGAGCGGCTCGGCGACAGGTTCTCGACGGCGCCGGTCTGCGCGGGCCCCTTCAGGTTCGTCGAGCGGGTGCCGCAGGACCGGATCGTGGTCGAGCGCTTTCCCGATTACTGGAACAAGGACCAGATCCAGATCCAGCGGATCGAGTTCCGCCCGATCCCCGATGCCACCGTGCGGCTGACCAACCTGCGCGCCGGCCAGCTCGACCTGCTGGAGCGCCTGGCGCCGACCGACGTCCCCCAGGTCAGCCGCGACGCCAAGCTCGCGCTCGGATCGGTCTACGAGCTCGGCTTCCAGGAGATCCTGCTGAACCCCGCCAAGGCCGGCTCGCCGCTTGCCGACCCGAAGGTGCGCCAGGCGCTCGACCTGTCGATCGACCGCAACGCGCTCAACCAGGTGGTGTTCAACGGCGAGTTCCTGCCCGGCAACCAGTGGGTCTCGCCCAAGCACCCGAGCTACGTGACCGAATACCCGGTGCCCAAGCGCGACGTTGCCAAGGCGAAGACCCTGCTCGCCGAGGCCGGGCAACCGAAACCCCAGATCACGCTCTCGGTCTACGCCAACAGCGAGGCGCCGCAGGTCGGGCAGGTGATCCAGGCGATGGCCAGGGAGGCCGGCTTCGACATCCGGATCCAGGCCGCCGACTTCACCACGCTGCTCGACATGGCCGACAAGGGCAACTTCGAGGCCTACCTGTATTCCTGGTCCGGGCGACCGGACCCCGACGGCAACACCTTCAGCTTCCTCGGCTGCAAGACGCCGCTGAACTACAGCCGCTACTGCAACGCCGAGGCCGATGCGGCGCTCCAGGCCGAGCGCGGCACCGTCGACCCGCAGAAGCGGCAGGCCGCCTGGAAGCAGCTTGCCGACCGGGTCCTGAACGACCGCCCGGGCCTCTACCTGCTGCACCGCAAGCTGCTCTGGGCCTACACCAAGAAGCTCTCGGGCTTCGTCGCCTACCCGGACGGGCTGGCGCGCTTCACCGGGCTCAAGCTGAACTGATGCTGCGCTTCCTCGCCCGCCGCCTGGCGCTCGCGGTCCCGACGCTCGTCCTCGCCTCGATGATCATCTTCGCCCTGCAGCAATTGCTGCCGGGCGACACCGCGACCGCGCTCTCCGGCGAGGAGCGCGACCCGGAGGTGATCGCGTTCATCCGCGAGAAGTATCACCTCGATCGGGCGCTCCCCGTCCGCTACGGCTACTGGGCGGCGGGCGTCCTGACCGGCGACCTCGGCGAGTCGATCCGCCTGCAGAAGCCGGTCTCGGAACTCGTCCTCGAGAAGCTGCCGGTGACGCTCGAGCTCGCCTGCCTCGCCATGCTGGTGGCCCTGGCCATCGGCGTGCCGATGGGCATCGTCTCGGCCGCCCGCCGCGGCACCTGGGCCGACACCTTGGCCAACGGCGTCGCGCTCTGGGGCCTGTCGATCCCGAACTTCTGGCTCGGCATCCTGATGATCCTGCTGTTCTCGGTGCAGCTCGGATGGCTGCCGGCCTCCGGCTACGTCCCGCCCTCGGAGAGCCTGTGGGAGAACCTCAAGGCGATGGCGATGCCGGCCTTCGTGCTCGGCAACGCGATCAGCGCGGTGATGATGCGCCACACCCGGGCGGCGATGCTCGGCGTGCTCGGCTCCGACTACGTCCGCACGGCCCGCGCCAAGGGCGTCTCGCCGCTGCGCCTGGTGCTGCGCCACGCGCTGCCCAACGCCGCGATCCCGATCATCACGCTGGGCGCCCTCGAGTTCGGGCAGCTCCTGTCCGGCGCGGTGCTCACCGAGCAGATCTTCTCGGTGCCGGGTTTCGGCAAGCTGATGGTCGACGCGGTGTTCAACCGCGACTTCGCCACCGTGCAGGGCGTCGTGATCTGCACCGCCGCCACCTATGTCGGCCTCAACCTCGCGGCGGATGTGCTGGCGGCCGTGGTCAACCCGAAGCTGAGGCGGGCATGAGCGGGATGGATCGCGACGCCGCCGCGCTGTTGCCGCCCCCCTCCGTGGCGGGGGGACGAGCGGTGACCCTCCCGCGCGAGCCCGGCATGCTCGGCGCCTTCTGGATGTATCTTATACACATATGACGGTGCCGAGGATATGAAGTGTGTAGATGTCGGTGGGCGGCCTATGAATAAAAAAAAAAGGGGGGGGGGGGG
>NZ_VRUV01000375.1:0-4549 GCF_008039455.1 Methylobacterium sp. WL116 | reverse complement strand
CCCCCCCCCCTTTTTTTTTTAAACCCCCCCCCCCCCCCCCACACCACAACCCTCATTGCCGCCGCCCCCTTCTTTTTTCAAAACCCCCCGGGGGCGGCCCCGCCCCCCCCCCCGCGACCAGGGCTCGGGTCAGCTCGGCGTCGTCGTAGACGAGGGCGTCGGGAAACAGCTCGGCGATCTCGTCGGCCGAGACGGCGCGGCCGGCCGAGAAGCCGGGGCGGTCGCTGTTGTGGATGTGGCTGAGCGCCAGCCAGCCGTCGTCGCCGGCGTTCTGGCGGAGGTTGTCGAGCAGCGTCGCCTTCTCGTCGAGGAAGTAGAAAGCATCGTTGCAGACGACGAGGTCCACCGGCGCGCCCGGGATCGGCCAATGCGCCGAGCCGGCATCGAAGCAGACGAGCTGCGCACCGGCGCCGACCACCCAGTGCCGGGCGACCCAGAGCTTGGCGAAGACCACGTCGGCGCCCGCGACCTTGCAGCCGCGCTGCTTCAGGGTGCGCAGGTAGTGGCCGATGCCGCAGGCGAACTCAAAGACGCAGACCGGATCGTTCCAGTGCGCTTCGAGCAGGGCAAGGCCGGCGAGATAGGTCGGGTCGCTCCACCGGTGCAGGAAGTAATCGCCGACGCGGCCCCAGCCGAGCAGGCGGACGGCATCGCGCAGGGTCGCCGTGGCGCGGCCGGCGATCAGCGCGGAGAGATCGGCCGGCTCGGCCGGCGGGCCGGTCCACCAATCGTCCTGATCGGCGAGGAGGAGCGCGAGCGCCGCGTCGCCCTCGCCGGCGTCAAGATGCGCGAGAACGCGGGCGACGAGGTCGGCGCGGCCGACCCGGAGATAGGGGATGCCGTCGACCACCGGCCAGCGCTCGCCGGCGTCGGCATCGCGCAGGGAATGCGCGGTGTCGGGCTTCAGCGCATGGCCGGTCGCGGGCGACCGCAGGTCGAAGGGAATCATCGGAACTCTGATGCCGCGGGCGCGGTCACGGCAGGAACGGCATGGCGTCGTATGTCCGTCGCGGAACGAGCGCCGCGACGTCGGTTCTACGGAATGCGCATATCCGCGAGCACGCGATCGTGGAAGCCTTTGACCGGCCCGGCATGGACCAGCTCCATCTCGTCGAGCACCGTGCCCATGGTGAGCGAGGCCGCGCGCAGGTGCTGCGCGATCTGCAGCACGCGGTCGATGCAGTCGGCCGCATGAAACGCCCGGCCTTCCGCCGTCGCGTCGTCCGGCAGCACCGCACGAGCGCGCTCGACCGATTCCCGCAGCGGGCCGTCGAGCTCGTCGAGCGCCCATTGGGTCGTCCGCGCCATGATCGGGCCGAGATGGTCGCCGAGCAGTATCTCGCCGGTGAAGCCGGCATCGGGCATCGCGGCGTTGTGGAAGTGATGCGCCATCGCGGCGAGGAACACGGTCGCCGGATCGGCCCGGTAGAACGGGCTCAGCACGACGCCGTAGACCGCGACCACGAGGCTGTGCTCGGCATGGTTCTCGGGGGGCTCGAGCAGGATGCGGGGACGCCCGGGACAAGTGACGCCCGCCCGCGGCTGCTGCGCCAGGGCCGCGACGAAACCCGGCACCGTGCCCTGCCGATGATCGGCACGATGGCGAAGCCGGTCGCGAAGCGCATCGCGCAGGTGAGGATCGAGTGCCGTCGTGACGCTGTCGAACCCCTCGACGAGGACGCCCGACACGGCCCCGTCCGGCAGGCCCGCAGCGGCCAGGAATGCGGCATCGAGATCGCACAGCCGCGTTGCGGCCAGAGCCGTCGCGGCGACGTCGAGCGCCACATCCTCGGCGGGTGCTCCGCCCGTCAGGGCACTCCAACCCTGCGCGAACAGACGCTCGGCGATGGAGCCGACGCGTCCGGCGGACCGGACGCGCTTGAGATCGTTCATCTCAACGAGCAGGTCGCGCATTTCGGCGGGCGCCGCAGGCCCGGACCCGCCGGTCGCCGGAACGCCGTCCGACATCAGCGGTCGCCGTCCAGCCAATCGAGCAGCATCTTGCCCTGCTTGCCGAAATCGTGCTCGGGACCGTGGCCGTTCTTCACCATCGGCGCCTTGAAGAAGGTCGAAAGCTGCTCCTGCACGCCGCCGTCGCCGCGCTTCTTGGCGAGGTCGAGGACGCGGGCGATCTCAATGACGAGCGGGGCTGCGAGGATCGAGTCCTTGCACAGGAAGTTGACCTTCACCTGCATGCGCTGGCCCATGAAGCCGGTGATGTCGATGTTGTCCCAGGCTTCCTTGTCGTCGCCGCGCGGGCGGTAATAGTGGATGTGGACCAAGTGATCCTCGACCGGGTAGCCGAGGATCGAGTCGAGCACCGTGCCCTTGGTGTTGATCTTCGACTGCAGCGAGGCCGGGTCGTTGAGGGCGAGGCCGTCGCGGTTGCCGAGGATGTTGGTCGAGAACCAACCGTCGACGTGAAGGGCGCGCGCCTTGAAGGCCGGTGCGAGAACCGTCTTCATCATGGTCTGGCCGGTCTTGCCGTCCTTGCCAGCCACCGGAACGTTCATCTCGGTGGCGAGCGACAGCAGCGCCGGCACGTCGGCGGCGATGCTCGGAGTGAAGTTGGCGTAGGGCACGCCGCTCTTGATCGCCGCATAGGCGTAGAGCATCGCCGGCGAGATGTGCTCGTCGCTGGTATCGAGGCCCTTCTCAAAGGCTTCGGTCGAGTTGAGCACGGCGGCGGTGAGGTCGGGCCAGCGCTCGGTGGAGGCGAGGTTCACCACCACGACCTCGTCGAGGTTGCTCTCCTGCTTGAAGCGGCGGAGGTCGGCGGCGATGATCGACACCGCCTCGCGATGGTCGGCGGCGACGATGCGATTGGCGCCGTCGATGTTCTTGCAGAACTTCGCGCTGCCCACGGCCGGCCAGGGCTGGATGCCCTTCAGCACCTGGGCACCGTTCTCGATGTCCTGCTTGGTGAGCACGCCGTGCCCCTGCGCGGCGGAGGCGAGATCGTCACCGTTCAGATCCCATCCGGCGAAGACGAGATCCTTGTAGTCGGCCATTCCGGCGACTGCGACGCCCGCGAGAGGCAGACCGTCGAGGCGGTTCGATCCGGACTTGATCATCTCGATGCCGGCGATGGCTGTGGTGGCGACGGCGCCACCCATGCCGACGAACGCAACGCCGACGCGACGACCGGTCTGCATGCTCATGGGGAGAAAATTCCTTAAACGCTTCGGACGCAGGGACTTCGAACGGGCCGATGCGGACCGCCCTGCGTGGCCCATGCTAACTGGCGCTCGGGTGCAACGTTCCAAGCCCGAATGCGACATCTTTGTGCCAACCTAGGGCTGAATGGGACCCGAACGGCTGGTTAAGAATTCGTGAAAAGAGAGCGTTAACCGCTCCTTAAGCGTGCCACGCTTGGATCACCGAGCCGTCCCATTGTGGTCACGGCATCCGGCGATAGAGCCGCCGCTTGATCGAAGCCCGGCCGATGAACGCCGCGGCACGAAAAGGACCAGCAATGGGGGTTTTCCCGGAGCCGGCGCTCTGCGCCGACGACGTGAGCCGACTCGTGCCTATCGAGTCGAATTGTGAAGTGGACACCGTGGTTTGGCTGCCGCGGGCCGTGTGCGGGACGCAGCGGAACGAGGCCGGATTTCGCCGCCCGTCCGCCCTGCGCCGCAGGAGCGCCGCGCTGGGGCTGGCCGCCCTGCTCGCCGGGTTCGTCGTGCCGCAGGCCGCCTTCGCGCCGGCGGCCTCGGCCCACGACCGGATCGACGAGCGTCCCCGCGCCGCGATCGACCTGGCCAGCGCCGGACCTTCCCACAACCCTTCCGAGTGGAGCGGCGTTCCCGTCATCGAGCAGGAACCGGCCACCAGCGCGCTGATCGCCGGCGACCTCGCCGCCCTGCCCCAGCCGTCGCCGGAGACCGACGACACCATCCGTTTCGGTAAGGTCGGCGTGCCGCGCCGGATCGTCGACACGATCCTGAAGGCCGCCGCCGCAGCGGGCGTCGACCCGGTCTACCTGATGGCGCTGGCCGACAAGGAATCCAGCTTCGCGACCGACGTGAAGGCGCAGACCTCGTCGGCCGAGGGCCTGTTCCAGTTCGTCACCGCCACCTGGCTCGAGATGATCCGCGACTTCGGCGCCCGCTACGGCCTCGACGCCGAGGCGGCCGCCGTGAAGGGCCGCGGCGCCGCGATCACCGTCGCCGCGCCGATGCGCGACCGGGTGCTGTCGCTGCGGAAGGACCCCTACGTCGCCGCGCTGATGGCGGCGGAGCTGATCAAGCGCGACCGCGGGCGCATCGAGGCGCGCGTCGGCCGGGCGCTGACCACGTCGGAGCTGTACTTCGCGCATTTCCTCGGCACGTCGAGCGCCGGGCGATTCCTGACGATGAGCGCCGACCGCCCGGACGAGGTCGCCGAGCGCGAGTTCCGCAGCGCGGCGCGGGCCAACCGGGCGCTGTTCACGCAGAAGGCCGACAAGGCCGCCGGCAAGGCGCGGCGCCACCTCACGGTGGCCGAGGTCTACGACCGGATCGACGGCATGATCGACCGGCGCCTGAGCGATCACTCGCCGTCGGGAGGC
>NZ_VRUV01000374.1:0-4560 GCF_008039455.1 Methylobacterium sp. WL116 | reverse complement strand
GGCAGCAGCTGGGCGGCGATCTCGGCCGCGGGCGCCGTCGGGTCGATCAGCAGGATCCGCCCGCCCGCGACGCTGGCCCCGGTGGCGACGGCGACGAGGCGCTTCGGGCAGGGGCCGAGGCATCCGGTCTCGACGATCCGAAGCTTCGCCCCGGGCCGGGCCTGCTTCAGGCCGGCCTTCACCCGGTCGCGGATCGCCCGCTTGGGCAAGCCCTGGCGCTTGGCGCACTTCGTGCAGACCGCCACCACCTCGGAGAACTTCGCCTTCGCCGTTCGGACGGGTCGGGCAGGTGCGACGTCGGCGGGATCCGTTTTCATCGCACATCGGGTAGGACGGGGACGGGCGGCGCGCAACCGCGGCGGATCGTGCCGGCCGCCGCCGGCCGCGCACCGCCGACGCCTTAAAAAGGGCCGAAAAGAACGGGATTGCGGCACCGCTCCGATCGCGAGCGGGCCTCGTCTCGAAAGCGAGCCGGCGAGGTCGCACGGCGCGGCCGTCTCCGTCACGGCGCGGTCGAACGAGCAGAGCGCAGGAAACCGGATCGGATGAGCGTCGACGAGGTCAGGCAAGGCGATCGGCTCCGCGGCCTTCTGCAGGTCGCGCAGCGGTCTGTGACCGAGCTTCGGCGCGGTGCCGAGACGATCGAGCCGATCCGCGATCCGGCCCGGCGCTCGCTGGTCCAGCGCACCCGCGAGAGCCTCGCCTGGACCCGCCTGCCGGGCCTCAGCCCGGTCGACGCGGAGCCGAAGAGCTACGTCGCCCGGCTGGTCCAGCGCTTCAGCCTGTTCGTCCTGCTGCCGACCGCGGTCGTCGGGTTCTACCTGTTCGCGATCGCCTCGGACCAGTACATCGCCGAGGCGCAGTTCGCCGTGCGCGGCAACGTCGAGCCGATGGAGAACGTGTCGCTCGGCGAGTACACCAGCCTGATTCAGAAGCACAACAGCCAGGACAGCTACATCGTCCGGGACTTCATCAACAGCCAGGCGATGGTCGACGCCGTCGAGAAGAGCCTCGGCGTGTCGCAGATGTTCTCTCGCAAGGAAGCCGACTTCTGGGCGCGCTATCGCACGCCGCAGCCGATCGAGGAGCTGACGAAGTACTGGCAGGAGCACGTCCAGGCGCGGATCGACGCGATCTCGGGCGTGATCCAGCTGTCGGTCCGCGCCTTTACGCCGGAGGACGCCCTGGCGATCGCCAAGGACGTCGTCGCCCGCTCCGAGGTGCTGATCAACGAGATCTCGCGGCGCGCGCAGGCCGACATGGTCAAGCAGGCCGAGATCGATTCGGCGGCGGCGCAGGAGCGGCTGCGCAAGGCGACGCTGGACATCCAGCGCTACCGCAACCACTGGGGCATCATCGATCCGATCAAGTCGGCGGAGGGCACCCTGCTGACGATGATGACCCTGCGCAAGGAGAAGCTGAAGGCGGAGAACGACCTCCAGGTGCTGCGCGGCTCGAACCTCGACGAGAAGTCCCGCTCGATCCAGGTCCTCGCCGCGACAGTGGCGGCGATCGACGGCCAGATGAAGACGCTGCAGGACCAGCTGACCACTGACGGGGGCGCCGCCGGCGGCGCGACCATGACCAACGCGCTGCTCGAATACGAGGGCCTGATGGTCGAGCGCACCATCGCCGAGAAGCTCAACGAGATGGCGAACACGCTGCTCGACCGGGCGCGCGTCTCCGCCGGCAAGCAGCACATCTTCCTCACGGCCTTCGTGCCGCCGATGATCCCGACGGATTCGCTCTATCCCAAGCGCTGGCGCCAGCTCGCGGTGCTGTTCTTCTGCTTCGTGGTGCTGTGGAGCTCGGTGTCGCTGATCGTCGGCGGGATCAGGGACCAGCGGATCTGAGCGGGCGCAGCGCCCGATAGGGCCGGCCCGCATCCGGGTCCGGCCGCCCCCCCTCGAGCGGACCCGATCGCACGCCCATGCCGGACTTCTCCGACCTCGTCGCCCAGGCGATCAAGCCGACCATGAACCGGGCCGAGCGCGAGGCGGTCTACGGGGTGGTGCGGCAAGCGGTGCTGCGCCTGCGCGAGCGCGAGGGCATGGCGCCCGACGATCCCCGCCTCGCGATCCAGCATCACCTCGTCGAGGAGACGATCCGCGACGTCGAGGCCGACATCGCGCGCTTCGAGGCGATGCGGAAACTGGACGCGGCTCTTGCGGCGCAGACGCTCGCCCACAACGACGGCGGATCGGGGCGCCGCCGCTGAGGCGATACGCCGTCGCTCCCGCGTTGACCGGAGCGTTGGCCCCCTGTTTGCTGGTGGGACCTGCCGGCCGCGACGACCGGAGCCGAAGGCCTACCGATCCATGCCGTTGCCGCACCCGTCCGCCGAACCTGCGATCGCCCGCGATGCCCACGTCCGCGGCGCGGCCGCCGAGGACCGATTCACGGGCGGCCTGCCGGAGATCCGGCGCTTCGCCGACGAGATGGCCGCTTGGCGGCACGACCTGCACGCCCATCCCGAGCTGCTCTACGACGTCACGCGCACCGCCGGCTTCGTCGCCGACAAGCTCGCGGCCTTCGGCTGCGACGCGGTCGAGACCGGCATCGGCCGGACCGGCGTCGTCGGCGTGATCCGGGGCAGGGGAAACGGGGCCGGACACGGTGCGGGCCAAGCCGCCGCCCGCACCCTGGGTCTGCGCGCCGACATGGACGCCCTGCCGATCCAGGAGGTGCGCGACCTCGCCTACCGCTCGACCGTGCTGGGCAAGATGCACGCCTGCGGGCACGACGGGCACACCGCGATGCTGCTCGGCGCCGCGAAGTACCTCGCGGCCACCCGCAACTTCGACGGGACGGCGGTGCTGATCTTCCAGCCGGCGGAGGAGGGCGGCGGCGGCGGCGAGGCGATGGTCGAGGACGGGCTGATGGAGCGCTTCGGCATCGATGCGGTCTACGGGATGCACAACATCCCCGGCCTGGCGCTCGGATCCTTCGCGATCCGTCCCGGCCCGATCATGGCCTCGACCGACCGCTTCACCCTGATGATCGAGGGACGCGGCGGCCACGCCGCCCTGCCGCACAACGCGATCGACAGCGTCGTGGTGGCGAGCCACGTGGTGATCGCCCTGCAATCGATCGTGTCGCGCACCATCGACCCGCTGCAATCGGCCGTGGTCTCGGTCTGCGCGCTCGAGGCCGGCGAAGCCTTCAACGTGCTGCCGCAGACGGTGACGATGCGCGGCACCATGCGCGCGCTCTCGACCGCGGTGCGCACAACGACGAAGGCGCGGATCGTGGCGATCGTCGAGCAGGTCTCGGCCGGGTTCGGCGCGGTCGGCAGCGTCGACTTCGGATCGAGCTACCCCGTGACCGAGAACCACCCGGCGGAAGCCGCCTTCATGGCCGACGTCGCCGCCGGCCTCGTCGGCGAAGCGCGGGTCGACCGCGCCGTCGCGCCGATGATGGCGGCCGAGGACTTCTCCTACATGCTCGGCCGGCGCCCCGGCGCCTACCTGTTCCTCGGCAACGGCGACAGCGCCGCGCTCCACCACCCGCACTACGATTTCTGCGACGCCGCCGCCCCGCTCGGCGCCTCGCTCTGGGCACGGCTGATCGAGACGGGGCTGCCGCTGGCGGGATGAGACGTGGACGCGCAAGCGTCTCCGGGTCGCGGCTGTCGACGCGGGAAGACGAGAGCGCCGCCATTGCTCGATCATCGCGGTCGCGGCGACCGTCGCCGACACGCGCGCTGGTGGAAACCTCGGCGCGCAGGCGCGTGCAGCCTCGTGATCACGCGGCGTAAGGATGTCGGGCATGCGGCAAGCCTGCATCGCGGGCGTCGTCCAGGTTCGCGAGCGGACCGTCGACCGCTACGGCCATCCGGTCGGCGACGAGACTTGACGCTGTTCGCCGAGACCGTACGCGAGGGGACGGGGTCCGATGCGCTCCTCGTCCGTCCCGGCGGCGAGGCGTTCGCCGCGCTCCTGCCCGGCTGCGACCGGCAGCCGGCGCTCAGCCGCGACGCGGCGATCGCGCGCCGGTTCGCTTCGGCGCCGGCGGGGGCGGACGGCCTCGCGATCCACGCCACCGTCAGCGGCGGGCTCGCGGCCCCGGAGGGCCGCGGTCTCGCCGAGAGGCTCGCGAGCGCCGACGGCGCGCTGTACCGGGCAAAAGTCCTCGGTGGGAACCGCATCGAGGCCGCCGGCCCGGAGGCGCTGGCCGCCGCGGCCTAGCGGCCCGGCTCCGGCCCGCGACGAGCCCGGCAGGCGAGCCGACGACGACGTGGGCCATCTTCCCCCACGAAGATCCCGCGTGTCACGCCGCCGGGTAGCGCTCCTTGAGCAGCGCGTAGACCAGGCGCGCGGTCTGCACCTCACCGCCCTCCGGCCGGCCGGGCTTGGCCGAGGGGTTCCAGCCGTAGAGGTCGAGGTGGACGTGGCGCTTGGTGCTCGGGGCGAAGCGGCGCAGGAACAGCGCGGCGGTGATCGCCCCGGCGAAGGGGCCGCCGGAGACATTGTTGAGGTCGGCCACCTTCGAGGCGAGCAGGCTCGCATAGGGCGCGTGCAGCGGCAGGCGCCAGACCGGATCGGCCGCGGCGCGGCCCGC